>CAZGAI010000199.1:0-6996 GCA_964523175.1 uncultured Victivallales bacterium
CCCGGTAATGCGGGGGGTAGTTTCCTTTAACGTCGCATAACACCCAAAATGTTAAACTTGATTGTAATTTATACAACATACTTATAATTAGCTGTTTATATATTTTATATTCGTTTAACTTTTACTTATAATTATAATTATAAGAAACAGGCCAAAATACAATATGTTGTGGTTGTTATAAGCCTAGATCCGGCTCATACCATTGGGAAAAATGATACAATAATGCTTTCGGATCGGGCTTTTTTAATATTAAATTATTTATTGACTATTTTTCTGATATTGAGAAACTATCCTGCAGTTCCTGATAGTATTTTTTAAGATCATCATAAAA
Source organism: uncultured Victivallales bacterium (assembly GCA_964523175.1). Taxonomy (GTDB): domain Bacteria; phylum Verrucomicrobiota; class Lentisphaeria; order Victivallales; family GWF2-38-69. The sequence goes on from CAZGAI010000199.1 coordinate 332, forward strand.
ATCATTTATTGTTGTTGATCTTATATTAAAAGCATATTATTTTTAATAATAAAAAAAAAATGAATAAATAAATTAAATGACCATTAAAGATTTTACAGCAACTTCATTTGATCATAAAATAGAGCCTTCAGGTAATCCAAACTGTAAGACTGCTACCTCCAACGCTTATAGCAAGCTGAAAATAATACTTTTCAAACCTTTCTGCTTTGAAAAATGGTTAATACTGGCTCTATGCGTATGGCTTGTTAATACGTTTGAAAATTATGGGCAGCAGGGTTTCGGTTTTATAGGCAATTTAAAGTCGGAACAGTTTTTTCAAGTAAAAAATTTTAACCTGAAAGCAGCGGCATCGTCCTTTATAGGTAATGCAAACTCATTCACTGAAGCCAAAATAGGTATGTCCCTTATTTTAGCAATAACACTTATTTTTATTATTTCCATTGTAATCACTTTTATTCTGCTATGGCTCAAATCACGCTTTAACTTTATTTTTCTAGACAATCTAAAAAGCAATACACAAAGAATATCTGGACCCTGGAAATACTATAAGCACGTAGGAAATTCATGTTTCTTATGGACTATATGTTTTCAGTTAATTTCTTTTCTGGTCGGTGCAGTCATATTTATAGTTTTTATCATATTTTTATTCAATATTCTAAACAGAGTACAGGAGTCTGCATACGCTATAACCATTTTAGCTTTAGCCATAGCTCCATTTCTTTCCATATTCTTCTTAATATACATTATTACAGCCACTCTATTTAAGCATTTTGTTATTCCTGTCATGTATAAGATGGAAATTAATTCTATACCCGCCTGGAAAATCGTTATGTCATTAATCAGTAATAATCCTGCTTCATTTATTAAATACCTGCTAATGCTGCTACTTTATTCTACAATTTCAGTTTTTGTAGTTCTTCTGTTGGTTCTTTGTACATGCTGCCTGCTTGGCTGCCTATTCTCTATGCCGATTGCTGGAGGATATATTTCCTCTTTAGTTCTACTTCCTATCTTTCTGTTTTTCCGTCTATTAGGCGTTGAATATCTCGCACAATTCGGAGAAGATTATGATCTCCAGATACTTGAATAAAATCTAGATAATTATGAAGTTTGTTATCCCTCTAAAAATTTGTGAAAGCGAATTCAGAGACAGCTAGTTATTAACCAGAATATTTAGCAAAAAAAAAGGATTAAAGCAAAATGAGTCTAAACGTATACAGAGATGAGGTAGGTAAATTTCTTAAAGCAATTGACCCTGAAAACTTAGAATCAGTATCAAAAATCTTAAAAATACTTGATGTAGAGTTTGCCGAACTTAAAAGATCTCTGAATAATCAAGACAGCTTAAGTCATCATGTTTATGATGTTCTCTTTTTACTTTTTGAACTAGCAGCAAAGAAAAAAATGGATCTAGACACTGAATGGAACCTGGGTCGACAAACCAAAAACAAATATATGGAATAACAAAGAAGTTTGATAAAGCAAGTTTTCTATGATATAATGAAAAAGAAAATAGCTATTTATTTATAAAAAATAAAAATTCCAACAACAGATCGCCTTTAGACTAATGAAAATTACCAGTAAAGTCCATCCTGACAGTAAAAGCTTTATTCTATTAATCGCGTTATATACAATATTACCGCCACTGGTAATTGATACTTATTCTCCGGCAATACCTAATATTGCTCAATATTTTGGGGTAAATCCTTCATTAATTATTTCTACCTTCACTACATATTTTGTTGGTTATGCGTTGGGTCTTTTAGTATGGGGACCGACATCTGATACATTTGGAAGGAAAAAAATATTATATATAGGTGTTACTCTATATATTATCAGTACTATAATTTGCTCTATTAGTATATATTTCTGGCAGTTCTCTGCAGCAAGGGTTCTGCAGGGATTTGGAGATTCAGCCTGTACTACTGTAGCATTTGCTATTGTTAGAGACTGTTTTGAAAAAAAGAAACTTACAAAAATATTAGCAACAATAATAATGATTTTTATGGTTGCACCAATTATTGCTCCTTTTATTGGGCTGGTTATTATGAACACAACAGGGGAATGGCAGTATATATTCCATTTTTTAACTTTATACGGTTTTGTTATACTTTTTTTTAGTTTTAAAATGCCGGAAACTGTTAATAGAAATAATTCTACCGGACTGGGCCACGCATTTAAACAGTATTTAGAGCATATGCGTAATTTAAAATTTATACTGCTTGTATTAGGTTCCGGAATTGCTTATGCAGCTTATTTTATTTTTATTGGCTGTTCAGCGGTTGTTTATATGAAATCATTTGGAACTGATAAAATTGAATATGTATTTCTGTTTGCAATTAACGCAGTCGCTGCATTGCTTGCAAATTATTTATTGAAAAAATTCTGCACTAAAATTTCTAACCACATCATTATAACTTTCAGTGCTTTTTCTGGTTTCCTTAGTTCTGTTATTGGTTTTATATTATTATACAATTTTTCACATAGTATTTTATTGTTTATGATTTTTATGTGGCTTGTAACACTATCTCTAGCAATATGTATAACCTGTTTAACAAGTGAAGCATTGAACTCCATAAAACATTCTTTTGGAGTCGGAATTTCTATTTCTAATGCAGCTCAATTCATCTTTGCCGCTTTAACTTTATTAATTATTAGCCAATTAAGTTATAAAACTATGGGACATAGTCTCTTTTTTATTCAGGCTTCTTTGCTGATTATTCTCCTTGTGATTATTTTTACTTGCTTAAAAATAAAATTTTTATATAACAAATAATTTTGCTGCTAATGCAAATCTTTTTCAAATAATTAATACCTTCAATACGGGATAACTGATCATGAAATACAGACTTGGTCCTTATATATTATTAGTGTGCTTGTTGAGTTCATGTATATCGACAAAAGATAAACCTATTGCCGATATAAAAACATCTTCCCCATCGAAAACAAAGTATGCAGAAGTTAAAACTGAAATCATACCTGTAAAACATCAACAACTCCCGCTTAAACCTAAAAACGACGAACAAAATATCGCTATTACAGAAAACCGGCAAAAAGTAAATAAAAGATTGGATTCAAGTAATAAAAAGGTCAAAATAACAAAAAAGATGGACAGTAAAGTCACAACTGAATATAACACTCCGGACATTAAAATTATTTTATTTAACAAAATGTATTTGAGTTCCATTTTGTATAGAGAAACACCAAAAAAATTTACTACTATGAGTGCCTCAAATCAGTTAACAAACATGGAATATCCACAGAAGGTTGAAGCAGCCAGTGATCTGATTGATGATCTGATTGATAGTGAAATTCAAACTGAAAAGACAATAAATATGCTAGAAACCATGATAGATGATTTAATAATACAGGAGGAGTTATTCCCTGAATTAAATCTAGTTAAAGATAATTTGGTGTTAAGAAAAAATGGAAAAGATGACTTTGAATACAGTGATTTACTGATAGATGAAATTATCCAGAAAGAGAAAATAGGAAAGTGAACTTTGTGAATTAGAAAAGAGAAGAATACGAAAGGGATTTGAAAAAACTAGCGTTGCCAAATCTTAAATTAATAAGTTCAATCAGTACATCCTGCAGTATGAATCTTATTCGTGAAGCTAATATTATTCTAGGACAGCCGAACCTTGTTGCTCAAATACTAAAGCATGCAGATCAACTTGAATGGATGCAGTCCACTTTCGCCGGAGTAGAAGATCGTTGTAAACAGGATAAAAAAACAGACTATACACTAACAGGCGTTAAAAAAATATTTGGACCACTCATTAGTGAGTATGTATTTGCCTACATCCTAGCTTTAGAACGAAACGTTTTTCAAGCTCAGATAAATCAGCATGATACCACCTGGAAAGACCTTTAATACCGCAGCCTCGCAGGTATTAAAATTGGTCTCCGCAGGTTGGGTTCTATTGACCGACATGTAGCAAGAACTGCACCGTACTTTCAAATGGAAGTTACAGGATTAAAACGACCATCAGGTGAAGTTGAATATGTAGAGCAGGTCTATGATTCATCGAATTTAAACAGATTCGTAAAAGAACTTGACTACTTGACTGTTACCCTTCCCGATACGCTGGAGACAAGACATATCATAGATAAATCCATACTAAGTCAAATAAAGAAATCTGCAGTAATAATCAATGTAGGCCTAGGTTCTACCATTGTCGAGGACGATCTTATAGCAGCACTTCAAAACGGCAAATTATACGTGCGGCAGTTCTTGATGTTTTAGATCATGAACCTTTATCCTCTCTGGAAGATGAAGAATGTTATAGTTACTCCACACAATGCTAATACTGCCCTCTCGTCCCCCAGAGATATTACTAATATTTTTGTTGATAATTCTATGAATTTTATTGAGAATCAACCATTAGAGTATATTGTGGACTTTAAGCTTGGATATTAAATTGATGGAGAAACTATGAAAGATTTAAATTCAGAAAAGAAGATAGCCGTACTAATAGATGCTGAAAATGCACAACACACTGTATTAGGAGCAGTACTGGCAGAACTATCAAAACATGGTCATATCGTTGTTAAAACAGCTTATGGTGACTGGAGCTCAAATCATTTAAAAAACTGGAAACAACCTTTGAACGCATTAGCAATTAACCCCGTGCAGCAATTCTCTTATACCCAGGGAAAAAATTCCTCAGATGCGGCAATGATAATTGACGCTATGGATTTGCTTTACACTAATAATTTTGATGCTTTCGCATTAATCTCCAGTGACAGCGATTTTACTAAACTAGCCTCACGTCTTAAGGAATCACAAATCTATGTTTTCGGTGTAGGTGAACAGAAAACACCATTAGCATTTAAAAATGCCTGTGATGATTTCATATATACAGAGGTTTTAAAAGATTTAGAGCCTGATGGAGAAACAGAACAAACTATTAAGTCTGTTAAACAACCACCAGCCTCTAAAAAGTCAAGAAAGGAACTTTGCTGCGATACACGACTTCTCAATATTTTAAAAAATGCGATAAGTGAATATACAGATGATGATGGGTGGGCACCATTAGCCAATTGTGGCGGACTGATAAAACGGCAATACCCGGATTTCGATTCAAGAACATATGGTTATTCTACTTTGACAAAATTGATTGAAGCAACCGGCCTGTTTGATGTTGATAGGAGAAAGTTCGAAAGTAGCAAAGGTCATGATATCTATGTCAAAGATAAACGTGCATAATATGATTAATAAAAGGATGAATAAATGCTCCTGCTGTGGGTTCTGATTTACTGTTCATTTTCCGTTACTTATGCTCAAAATCAAATTAAGAATAATGATTTAAAAACCTTAATAATTGATGTGAGGACAAAATATGAATATGGTAGAGGGCATTTAAAAAATGCTATAAACATTCCTCACACACAGATCAAACATAAAATAAAAGAGCATACAAAAGATAAGGATTCGAAAATAATTGTGTACTGTCAAAGTGGGTATAGATCTCGAACAGCAAAAAAAATATTGGGAAAAAATGGCTATAAAGATGTTATAAATGCAGGAGCATATGCTAAATTAAAGAATAAATATTAAGTTAAGAATAGAAATAATGAATTAAAGCATATAATTGCCAGCAGACTTATCAGGGAAAGGAAGAGAAATGTACTATATTGTAGATACAGATAAAGCCTTTGAACAAGCTTCAATAGATCTTGAATTTTCGGTTAAAAGCCTGGGATTCGGGGTTCTTCACATTCACGATCTTGGGGAAACGCTTCGAAGTAAAGGTGTAAATTTTGACGAAAATTGCAGAATTTTTGAAGTTTGTAATCCGACTCAAGCTGCTAAAGTGCTTTCTATAGATATGCGGCTAAACATGGCCTTACCGTGTCGTATTTCAGTATATACCGAAAATGGTTCTACTAAAATAGGTATAATCAAACCAGCACAAATGCTTGCAGCACTATCAGAAAACCCGGCACTCTTAGTTGTCGCGCATGAAGTCGAAGAAAAAATATTACAAATGATTAAAAAGGCTGCCGAATAATTCAGGATAAAAAATGTACAAAATAAATAAAGACGATTTAGATTTTAAAAAAGGAGAGAATATCTATCAGATTGCTGATATGCTTAAAAATGATAAATCTAATAATTTTGATTTCTCTGCATGTATAAGAAGGTTAAAGGCTGGTGATAATTCCAAAAAGCATTCACATAATGATTCCGAAGAGTTAATTTATATACTATCCGGCACAGGAATTCTTGCTATTAATGACGAAACAAGCAGAATCAAAAAGGGAGATTTTGTTGTTATTCCCAAGGGAGCTCCTCATTTTCTAGAAAATGATGGAGAAGAACAAATTGAAATTCTTGCTATCGGATTAACCGGTAACTTATATGATGGATGGAAAACCTGGTTTTAAACTATGATTATTTTAAATGCAATAATACCTGTTTTCGGGATAATATTGATAGGGACAATAGCTGCCAAATTGAATATACTAGGCAGTAATGCTGATAAGATTCTTTCAAGCTTTGTCTATTTTATTGCCCTCCCCAGTACTCTTTTTTTGAGCGGAGCAAAAACACCTCTTCCTATGTATTTAGACGCATGGCCATTTGCTGTTGCTTACGGTCTAAGCACATTTATTATGTTTATATTAATGTTTCAAAAGAAAAACAATAACAGAAAAGC
>CAZGAI010000200.1:0-6995 GCA_964523175.1 uncultured Victivallales bacterium
AATCCTAGGAATATCGGTTAATGGATATTAGGGTGCTTTGAAATAATGCTAACAGTATTAGAGACCTTCTCCATAATACTCCCTACGATAACAAAGACCCGGACATAGCCTATCTGCCCGATCAGATGATTATATGCAAAGCAGCGGAATTCTTTAAATCGAGTTAAACTTTATTAACAAAGCGGTAATATATAAAAAAGGTTCTGATGGGTTAAGAAAATTATTGCAGGTTTGATTGACTGCATCAGCATCTAAAAAAACTGTAAGGCGGAGGAGCAAAAGTTAAAAGAGAAAAATGCAGACGATGCTTAATTAAAGAGGACTGCCATATTTATATATTCTTGCCACTCTTGGAGAAATCATACAGACAAGTTCATAGTTAATTGTTCCTAATTTTCTACCGACATCTTCGACAGATATTGTCTGATTGCCCTGAGTGCCGTATATAACTGCTTCATCACCTTTTTTTACGTTTTCAATATGGGTGACATCAACCATACACTGGTCCATGCAGATGTGACCTACAATTGGTGCCCTTTTGCCATGTATTAGAAATTCTCCATCCTTCAACATTCGTGAAAGACCATCGCCATAGCCAATTGACAGCGTGGCAATGCGTGTTTGTTTATCTGTAATATATTTTCCACCGTAACTGATTTTAACTCCTTTAGAATGCTTTTTTACCTGTGCAACCTGAGTCGTCAGTCTCAAGGCAGGCTTAAGTTTTATCTTTTTATTATTTGGGGATTCTGAAGGATATAGACCATATACTATTATTCCCGGTCTGACCATGTCTAAATGTATTTCTGGATAACCTATTATTGCAGAACTGTTAGCTGCGTGCCTGATAGGGATTTTTATACCTATTTTTGAGAGTAAATCAAGAAACATTGTAAATTTTCTAATCTGGATATCTGTATATGTTTTATCATGGTTATCTGCATCTGCAAAATGTGTGTAAATGCCTTCAATATCAATATATTCCATATTGGATATTGCTTTTATGGTATTCGCAGAGAAAATATTAGGTTTAAAACCCAATCTATGCATGCCTGTATCAATATTTATATGTATTTTTTGTATTATACTTAAATCTTTTGCTGCGTTATTCAGATTTAAAGCAGTTTCATAGCTGTAAACTGTGGGGGTAATATCAAGAAAAATTAATTCTTTATAAATTTTTGGATTAACATATCCAAAAACAAGAATAGGGGAGGGTATACCATTTTTTCTAAGCTTCAAAGCCTCACTGGATCTTGCAACAGCAAGCCGGGATGCTCCGCCTTCAAGAGCAGCTTTAGCAATTTGTACATCACCATGACCATAACCGTTAGCCTTAACAACTGCCATAATTTCAGTATTAGGATTAAGAATCTTTCTAATTTCTCTGATATTTGTTTTTATTGCATTAAGGTCAATTTCTGCCTTAACTACCGAATGTTCGCTCATTAAAACTACCCTTTTTAAATATTAGATGCCTAATATATAATTTAAATTACTTACACACCAATGTGTATGCAAGGCAGTTATTAATTTATTTTATTTATAATTTTCATTAATGCAAACTGAACTTATTTCTGCTGTGATTTTATATATAATAATATTTCTTTTTTTAATTAACAGTTAATAACAAGTTGTTAACAGGGCTATAAAGTTAATTCATAACATCATAACAATAAGAATGTTATGAAGACTTAATGGTTAATATTGGCAAAAGTCAATTTAACATAATATGTATTATGCGACGTTATAGCCATGCTATAAAAAAAGGGCTTAAAGCGCTTTAAAACGCAATAAGCCTTTTTATAGAAATTTAGTTATGATTAAGAATTTCTAAGTATTTCAATTAATAAAGGTAACTTCTTTAATTTCAAAGCTCTATATTGTTTGAATTCCATCCATTTCTTTTTTTTCTCTTCAGGATCTCCTTTAGTTAAACATTCACAATCTGAATATATTGTTTCTCCGTCATGTGATTCATAATGTAATATTTGACCTTCACCATAACATTTATTGCAATCTGGGTCAGGTATTTTGTTTTTCATATTTAAACCTTTCTATTTAATATTAATATATTTATGATGTTATTTTGTTCTGTCTCGGCGTAAAGCCTTACAGACAGAACAAAAAAAACATCATTTGAATAAATAATCAATTACATAGTTAATTCCTTTACTAACTCCGTTAGATATAGTATTCTGAAGATCAATAAAAGAATCAAAATTATAATGCCTGGGAATTGTTATACTTTCGGGATCATCTTTTAATTGTAGAATAAAAAACAGTTTTCTTTTTATCCGTCTTTCCGTAGTAACTTTAAATAGATAACCTATATAAGGAATTTCACATAAAATAGGAATACCTTTTTTATAAGACATTGATTCACTGCCCAAGTCCATTTGAGCAATAACCCGGACAGGCTTATTTTTTGAGAGTTTGACAACTGTTTGAAGACTTGTAAGAGTCTTTTTTAAATCGGATTCAGCTTTTGAGTTTTCAATCATAAAATCAATATACCAGTCAAAAGTATTAAAATATGCTTTCATTTTAAGTATGATACCAGTTCTCTGAGTATTATAACCGGTAACAACCCTTGATTGTTCACCGTAGGAAGATTCACTGTAAATAGGTCTATCGTCATCCTGCCCAATTTGAAAAAATAATTGTTTCCCGGAAACCAATCCTATATCAGTATCAATAACACTACTTACTTTTAAACTTGTAGCGTCAGCCTCTAAACTTGCCTCAATACTCATAACTAAATTTTGAATAGGATTATATTGATAAGTTGCGAGAGACTCCCAATTAAAAGAATACTTGATAGCCTTGTCTATATCAATACCAAGTAAAACCTCATTATCATAACTAACCTCAATAGCATAGAGATGTACGAGAGTATAAGCTCTGTTTAATACTTTCTCATATGCCTGTTTTACCCTGGCTACATCACGCTCTGAACCGACAACTATAACCTTATCATCAATCTGTTTAACAGTAACATTTTTAAATATATTTTCGATGTCTTTATCCACACCCGAAGAGGGAAGTACCAAAACAGTTTGAGTATTAGAGCCAAGAAAAATTATGTTGTCTTTCTCAACATATTCAATCCCGATTAACCAGGCTAAACAATCCATGACTTCAATAAACCCCCTGCCCTGTAACCCCCTAAACTCAATGAAAAAATTGTATTATTTCATAAATGTCCTTTAAAAGTAATACGACAATTTTTCTACACATAATGAAATCTCCTTTCATATATGTGCAGAAAGTACGAAGAATATGTTGTATAACGTACGCATAATACAATTATGCTAAATGACAGACAGGCTCAGGCGTCCGCCTAATTGTAGCCTGTCTGTACATTCAACATGAATTAGTGTCACTTAAGCGACGTTATGGATTAATAGAGAAAGGATACTCTTAAAGCCCCCAATATCTAAAATCAGTAAATCTCCCCTGCCGGTGGTAATATGTATAGAATCAAAAAGGTTAAAGAGTATATTAAATATTATTACGGACTGATTAAAAATTAGCTCAGGAAATATATTGAATTAAACTTATGAATTATCTATCTACACACTGGCTGGAACTATTTGCTGTTATTAGTTCCATTATATATCTTTATTTTTCCATTAACAGAAAATCCTGGCTGTGGATTCTTGGTTTAATTTCTTCATAGGAATTTGCTTTTTAGCATGTTCATTGTCAACAGAATCATATAAGTTGACTAAATTAATGATATAAACAAGATTTATCTTGTTAAAAGGATGTGTATAATGGAAACATATAAAGCCGGAGATGAAATTAATTGTAAATACTGCGGAGCTAATTCTTTTCTTATAAAAAAAACAATAATGGATGGATGGACAAAAAAAGGTGATGTATTAATATGTTCAGCATGTTCCAAGGTAGTACATGAGATAGCAGAGAATGATAAGTTGTCTAAACAAGAAGAAATTGAAAAATCAAAAAAAGCATCATTAGATACTTTTTCCGCCATTCTTGGAACAGAACAAATAATAAAGCCTGCCATAAAATCAGAAGAACATGAAAATCTGTTCTGTAGGGACTGTAAACACTATATATCTCACCCCTTCCTAGACAGATGTTCTCTACGCCAAGTAGAAGTTAACCCCATGGACGATTGCAATTTATTTGAAAATAAAGACACCAATTAGAGGGTAATTTAAAAAAACTACAAAACAAATATCTAACGAATGCTCCCCCCTACCCCTACTCTCACTACTGTAGGTTTGAGAGTTTATAGGAAAAATAAATAGCCGTCATTATATCATTTATTTCATTATCATTCTTTTATAATATTTATCACTTTTTTAAATTCAGTATCAAATTCCTTAATAAGCAGTTTTGCAGTATTAATATCTTTTTCATTGATACAAGCTTCCAGCCTTTGACATACATCCTGAAGTTTCTTTGCTCCGATAGCTAATGCATCACCTTTTATTGAATGAGCTATAATCATGGCCGTTATATATTCTTCATCTGTTGGAGGAGTATCTGTGTCCAGAATAATATTTTTTAATTGTGCTGCATCATGAGGTTTACTGCTCTTGAAGAGTAATAGCAACTCATTTAAAAAAGCTGTATCTCCTTCATACAAAGAGAGAGCTGTGTTAATATCAAGAATATCAGAATAGCCAAACGGTATCTGTGTTGACTGTAATGTTTCTGTTATTATCTTTTCTAAGACAGGGAATCTTATTGGTTTTGAAGCATAGCTGTTCATTCCTACTTCAATACATTTATCCTTATAATATTTACCAATATGAGCGGTCATGCCGATAATAGGTATATTGGTGTTTTTATCTCCTCCCCTTCCCTTTCTGATATTTAAGGTTGCTTCAAAACCATCCATTACCGGCATTTCAATATCCATTAAGATTAAGTCAAAATCTTTTTCTGTCAGTATATCCAGGGCTTCTTTACCGTTTGAAGCATTGAGGACAAAGTAGCCCTGTCTGCTAAGAAAATGTCTTGCGACTTTTATATTAGATTCATTGTCTTCTACGAGTAAGATTCTTGTCTTATGTTGTTTATTTGTGCCCGCTAATATTAATTTCAACTGTGGAATTGATGGGACGGAGGCTGTTTCCATATTATAGCCGGAAGTATTAATTTTACTTGAATCCCCTAACTCAAAAGGTAAGCTAAAAATGAATTTACTTCCCCTTCCTTCCCGGTTAACAGCATAAATATCCCCGCCCATAGCAAGAATAAACTTTTTAGTAATAGTTAACCCAAGTCCTGTTCCACCATATTTTCTAGAAATAGAATTATCTGCCTGTGTAAAACTCTCAAATATTAATTCCAGTTTCTCCTTTGGTATGCCAATACCGGTATCTTCAACACAGAATTCTAAATATATTTTACCCTCTTTTGCAGGTGCAGCCTGTTTATGTGAACGTGTAACAGATAAAACTATTCTGCCATGAGGTGTAAATTTAATTGAGTTACTCATGAGATTAAGTATAATCTGACGCAAAAGCTTGGGGTCACCTTTCAGGTATTTAGGAACATCTTCTGAAAGCTGCAATTTCAGAGAAATAGATTTTGGTGCTGCTATGGGGTTCATCGATTTGAGCATGAAATCAAGTATGTCAAGTAGATTAAAGTCATTGTTTTCTACAATCAGTCTATCAGCTTCAATTTTGGAAAAGTCCAATATATCATTAATAAGTATAAGCAGCTGTTCAGACGAATTTTTAACCATCTGCAGGCAATCTCTCTGCATCAATGTAAGGCCAGTATCCAATGCTGCATTTGTCATATTTATAATAGCATTCATTGGAGTTCTTATTTCATGGCTCATTTGAGCAATGAACTCTGCTTTTGCATTATTGGCTTCTTCGGCTTTCTGCTTTTCAGATGATGTTTTCTGGATAATTTCTTTTTGGAGTTTTTCCGTTTTTTTTCTTTCTTCAATATTATTAAGTATGTAAATAATAGATTCAGTTGTGTCATCTTCTCCTATAATTGGAGAAACTGTAAGTTCATACCAGGAGATTTTTCCTGACATATTTTTATACATTAAGTCTGTTTGAAAATAAGAAATTTCTTTGTTAGTTATCTTATCAAAATAAGTATCATGTGCTTCTTTAAAGTTTTCTTCAACAAAACTAGAACAGTTCAAGCCGATAGTATTCTTTTCGGTATATCCAAATATGTTCTGAATTTTTTTATTTGCATTCAGAACATTACCATCAGGAGATAATAAACATATGCCGACACCGGCGTTATCATAAATGGCTTTCAGCTGCAAATCTTTTTTCCGCAGCTCATTCTGCATTTGCCTCTGCAGTGTAATATCTATTCCGATTGCCTGTGTGTCTACAAGGATCTGGTTTCGATTAAAAAAAGCCTGGTGTATCCATTTAGTCCACCTAATTGAATCATCAGGTAAAATAACACGATGTTCAATTGAAGCGGTGTTGTTGGTGAAAGACAGGCTTCCGGTAAATTTCTTGATTTCTTCTATATCTTCCTGTGGTATATGAGGAATAAAATTTTTGCCTATCAAATCTCTTCTGGTTTTATTAAAATACCTGCAATAGGCGTCATTGGCTAAAGTTATTTTACCATCGGCATTAAAACGCACAAGCATTTCTTTTTGATCATCAATTGCAGTTCTATATATCTTTTCATTTTTTTTAGATCTTCTAAGCTGCCGTTTCAGATCATAAAGCTCGTTTTCTAATTTTGCTAATTTATCTTCCATATTCATTTTCTAGTTCTGATTTCCTTGAAAAAACGTTGAAAAATATCAAGGCATTCGTTTTCAAGAACTCCTCCGGTTACATTTATTTTATGTAATGCGCCATCGAAACAGGTTACATCCAAAGCACTGCCGGCTGCACCGTATTTAGGATCTTTTATCCCATAAACAAGCTTCCCCAAACGACAGTTCACCATGCCGCCCGCACACATGGCACATGGTTCTTTTGTAACATATACTGTTACATCATTAAGCCGCC
>CAZGAI010000201.1:0-1165 GCA_964523175.1 uncultured Victivallales bacterium
TCTTCATCACTTGGCTTTAAGTCACCGTTAGGATGATTGTGAGCAATAATAACAGCAGATGCCCGTTCTGATATAACATCAGCAAATACTTCTCTTGGATGCACCTGGCTTTTGTTGACTAAACCAATAGTGACAACACGAACATTCATTACTTCTCTGGCTCCGTTTATAGACACACAGAGAAAGTGTTCTTGCTTCCTATCACCATAGTGTTGAATTAAGGGTAAAACATCAATTGGAAATTTTAATTTTAGGCCTTCAGGTTTAATTCTTCTTCGAACGAACTCAAAAGCTGCTGTAATAACAGCAGCTTTTGCAGGTCCTATACCTTCAAACTCAGTTAAGTCATCAATGGATAGGTTTTCACCTTTTTCATCAATAATAGGAATCATTTTTTTAGCAAGGGAAAGAACATCACATTTTCTTGTTCCTTTTCCAAGGAGTATCGCAAGTAATTCTTCATCTCCAAGAGATTTTACTCCTTTTGTCAGAAGCTTTTCCCTTGGTCGTTCATTGATTGGAATGTCTTTAATTTTTTTCATTTTTTTTGTTTTTCTGATTTGATTGCTGTCTCAGAGATAGTGAAGGTATCCACTTTTTGTCCAATCACAAAAGAATCATCAAAAATTACGTAATTGTCACCTTTTTCTAATGAACTTTTAAAAACAATTCCATTAAATCCACTATCTTTAATTAATTCACAAAGATATTGCGTTGGTAAATATTCAAGTTCCTTTTTGTGTGGAAGTATGGGTTTAGATAGAGATATACTGAGATGTAATAAAAATGGCATATGTTTTTCATATAAGAGAACAAGACTATCATCATCCAAATTAAAAGGAGAAATGGTACTTTTAGGATTTCTCAAATCAATTAAAATAGTTTTGGGATTAAGTTTAGATTTTGCAACATAAACAATATCTGTTTTATATGGCCTAGTTTCTGCAATTGCGGTTTTCTCATTACTTGCTCCATAATAATATGAAATTCCTTTGGGATTTGCACGTCCATCAGGTGCTTTATCAGAAGGAGGTTTGCCCATTTCAGTCAAGCTAAAATATTTGGAGCTTCGATTTATTCTTGCACGATAAATATATCTTGGAATACATTCTTTTGGCATTATCAAATAATTAAACAATTCCTTCAACTGAGAAGTATTTATTTC
>CAZGAI010000201.1:1265-6991 GCA_964523175.1 uncultured Victivallales bacterium
AAACCATCCATCCCTTCATCTGGATAAGTTATATGTAAATCAGAAAAATGTTCACTTCGTGGATAAAGAGAGTTTTTCTTTTGCGCTTTAAAGCCATTCCTGATTAAAATCCGCTTAATACCATTTTTTTTCAGATGTCTTTGATAAAGTTTTCCGGCAAATCCATCAATAAATACATGCATTTTTATGTTTTTAATACCTTTGATTGAAGAAGCAAGTTGTTTGCCGTTTGAATATCCATAATGAATAAGAGTAAAAGAAGAATCTCTATATTTATTCAAAAAGCTAACTAAATCGGAAATTTTAGACTCAGCGTGAAGAATATAACCAATAGATATATTATTGAATTCACTAAATTCTTCATCTAAGAGTTCACAGATATTTGAAGTCGATACAGGCTTCTTTCCTACCTGAGGATTAATAATAAGAGTGCAGTCGGTATCTTTTTCGTTAAGAACTTTCATTGCACGTTTAAGTGCTGAAAAATCGCTTTTAACCGGTTCTATTATTGGATGAATTTTATTTTCTTTTAAAAATTCAGCATTATCTCGAAGCAGTATCAGCTCAAATTGTTTCCCCCTAAAATATGGATAATACATTTATCTCACTCCTATGTGTCTCATTCATATTGTGTACTATGTCTATGTAAGTTCAGGAATAATTACTGAACTTAGTTTTGATGACAAAAGAGATATTAGTTTCTGCAATTTAGCTTTCTCATTACAAATACTAATTGCATAAGCTGATAAAGAGTTTGGTGCTCTATCAATAAACTCTTTCAATACCATTGAATTACTTCGTTCCCTCAGTATTTTTACCATTAAATCGTGTGCAACATCCGGGGGTATTTCACAGAAAAGTTTTTTACACTCTCTAAATATTTTTGTATTAGGAACATTCGGCACAGTTCCAAAATGTAGTTTAATAGCTTTTATATATTCAGACTTTCGAAAGGAATCAAATAAAATACTCTGGTTTATATCATTTTTGTTTGATTCCGGTTCTCTAATAGTTGAAATAGTATTCCTATCGGTAAGCACAAGAATTCCAACTGATTGAGGAAGAAAAGATTTTAATTTATTTGCCTGCAAATCTGATGTAATTACATTAATTCTATCAAATATTGACATATATGCCTGTATCTGTTTTTCAAGCCTAGCGAAAGAATCTAGTTCCGACTTAATTTCATAAACTGTTGATGTCCCATTTAACACCACAGCATCGGCCTTGCATTTTCCTACTCTAAATTCTGTAAGCATGTGGGAAGTATTAAGTGAGTGTTTACCAAGTAATATTTTATTGGCAATAGTATTCTTATATATATATTCATTGCGATAATTCTTAAAAAGAATGCTGTATATGCAGTCAAAGAACTGTCCTAAATTCATTGATAAGTCTATTTTATCAATAAGACCGCTATTGGTACATACCTCTGATAAATACCCTGAATTTCCTTTTTGAACAAGGCTATCCATTACCACAGGAGTAAATATCCGCCCGATAGCATTATAGTATTTTTCATCAAGTTTTATTTTACTTAAAGCTTTCATTGCCCAAAACTACCATTTTGTATTTTATATATGCCCCTACAAGACCATTATAACACATTTTTAATCCGTTTTCTTGTTTTTTGCTTAGATTTCTTTAGCTCAACTTCCATTTTTGCCTTTTCTTCCATAATTCTTTCAAGCAATTTTTCAGCCGGTTCATCGTTTGGATCTTGGGGAACAAGCTCACCACGAAAAGCTTTGGCAAGTACAGATTGAGAAAGTTTATCAATCTTTTCTTTGGCATTTTGATAGTGTTCTTCAAGTTTATTGGCCATGACAAAGAGTTTGTCAACCTGTCGTACGATTTCTTTTTGTTCTTCGAGAGGTGGAAGAAGGTAATTCAAACTTTTTAATATTCGTTGCGTAAGAAATAACCTTGTAGAACCTGAACATAGCTCACTCATTTTGTTTAAAATTTCTACAGAACCTTTGAGTAAAAAGCAAAAAAACTTTGGCACGATAGTTTTTCGGTTTAATGAAATTTTAAGTAAATTCGTTGAGATCAAACCAAATGGGATATCATCAGGCAAAATACACAGTTCACCTACTGTCCCTGAACGTGATATGATAATATCACCACCAGTTGCAGAGAAAGATTTGAGCACCTTTGCTTTATCATCATCAACAAATATCTTGTTTTTATGGGTAAATTCTCCATTTTTACCTATACTTTCAATTCCCCACACAGGGATACCTTCAATTTTATGTTCACTTTTCTTAAGAGCTGTACCAAAAGGACCTGTCCGTAAATCGGTTTTTAAAGATTTTACTAAATTATTAATTTTAACAATTTTCCAATTATGAGGTGTATAAAATTCATTTTGAGAATTCTCAACATTTGGATGTTCTTCTCGCCACTTCTCAGTTAGTTTTCCTGTAACAGCTGCTGTGAGTACAGACTGACGGAAACGTTTGATGATGGTCGGGATTTTATCCAGGCGTTCTTTGACGGCATCAATTCGTGGAATGATTTTGTCCAGTTTGGCCACAATGCGTTTCTGCTCATTGAGAGGTGGAAGAGTGATTGGAGCTTTAGAAAATTTACTCTTATTGATAATTGGCAATGTTGTTGCAGAAGACTGGTTAATTAACCAATCCTTCATTGTCAAGCAGTAGTAATAGCCAAATTGTGCAATAACAATACTTTGATTAAATTGAATTGAATTGATTTGTTGATTGGTTGCCAATGTTATTTTAGCTATACCGACCTTACCCAAATTTCCAATACAAGTAACCATAACTGTTTTTGGAGGTATTAATCTTGCTAATTTAGCTCCTTTACAAGAAAGCATTTCTAAAGTAGAGCTCACATTTCCCCCATATTCTAAATCTCCAGGTTTAACGAAATGAATATCTTTTCCATAATTTTCTTTATTTTTCTTGGGGGGCGTATTACCAGTAGAAATAATTCCAACATAATCTATTATAGTTCTAATCCACCCTTTAGGAAGCGTCTCATTCATTCCGTTCCTCCGAATCAATCAGAGTAAGTATTTCCTGAAGTTCATCTATACATGCATTCAGTTCTGTAATAGCATAACTTGCCAATATTTGAGGTTCTGGTAATGAGCTTGGATCTTCTAAACTATCATCTTTCAGCCAGGTAATATCAAGGTTAAAGTTACGTTCTTTTATCTGAGAAAGGCTAAACTTGCGAAAGCGGCTTTCCTCTCCAAGATCTTTACGTTTAGCCTCTCCATTCGGATCATTGCCATAACACTTTTCAAAATCATCAAACATTTGTGCCGTTAAAGGACGGTCCTTTTTTGTAACACCAGGAATATTAGTTCTGCAATCATAAATCCAGGTTTCTTCAGTACGCAATCCTTTCTGAAAGAAAATAACGTTCGCTTTTACTCCCTGACTATATGGGGTGAATGTCCCGTTAGGTAGACGTAAAACTGTATGAACATTGCAGTCTTCCATGAGATATTTAAAAACATCTCCTGCCTCATCTGAGAAAAGTACATTGTCCGGCAGAACCATTGCAGCCCGCCCGCCGGGTTTAAGAATCGTAACAACATGCTGAATGAAGTTTAATTGCTTATTGCTTGTAGATACGGTAAAATCATCTCTTACTGGAGCCTGATTAGCTCCTTTAGTTCCAAAAGGGGGATTGGTAAGAATACAGTCATAACGTTCACCTCTATCAGGCTCATAGATGCTGTCACCAAGATATATCTGCGGTTCGAGTCCATGAAGAAATAAGTTCATCAATGCAAGTCTGCGGGGACGTGGAACCAATTCCTGTCCATAATAGGTTTTCTTTTTAATACGCAGCACATCTTTTCTATCTAAAGCTCCTTTAGTAAGATTCATCAGCCATTCGTAGGCGACCATCAAAAAACCTGAAGTACCACAGGCAGGGTCACAGATATTATATTCTTTTGTAACACGTGGATCAGGCTGCATTACTTTAACTATCGAACTGATTAATACACGGGGAGTAAAATACTGTCCTGCCCCCTTTTTACCTTCAGAAGCAGATTTTTCAAGAAGCCCTTCAAAAGCAGCACCCTTTACATCAACTTCCATAGAAGACCAGTCTTCCTCGTCAATCATATTAATAACTTTTTTCAAATTGACAGGATTGGTAAAACGTGGCATTGCCTGAGTAAAAATATCACCCAGAATACCTTCAGAATCTCTAAGACTTCTAAGTATTTCAGTATAATGATCAAGAAGATCAATACCAGCAAGCTCGAGAATACTGTTCCAATTATATTTCTTGTCAATGACAATATCTTTTTCATCTGCCATTTTCAAAAAGAGTAAATAGGTTAATTGTTCTATATAATCACCGTAATCGATACCATCATGACGTAAAGTATGACAAAATCCCCAAAGTTTATTTACAACATCAGCCATATTTATTTTTTATCCTTTTAATACCGAAGGTATTTTTATATTTTATTCTTTTACGTAATATTCACCCTCAATATTTACCTGTAATATTAAAGTAATCAAGTGTATTGTGTATATTTATGCAGCAAGGGCTTCATTTAATTCATTTATTAATTCAGAAAATTCATCTCCAAAAATTTTCTTAGCTTTACTAAGTCCTCCATGCCGTTCAAAGACAGGCATTATTTCAAAATCATGTTCAGCAATAGCCAGATTTTCTATTAAGTGTTCTTTAATATATTCTAACCATGTCTGCTGTTCATCAGTAAGGGCTTTCTCTCCTGTAATTTTACTCATTGCTACTTCAACACGCTCTTTAGCATTTAGGATTGGTTCCTGTACATCTGAAGCATGCTTTATCATAGAAATGATATCAGCCAGTGGTTTTTTATAAACAAGTTTATGTCCTTTCTGCAAATCCTTTTCAGAAAAATCATTTTTCCGTAGCTTATCTCTCAATTCTTCCAGTGCATCTGTATTCCATTTTTTTGGTCTGGATAAAAGAATTTCAATTGCTCCAATATGCTCAGGATTTTCTTTTACAAATTCCTCGAATAATTTTAGGTAATCCTCAGGTTTCTGATAATCACTCCCAACACGAAACATTACCGAATCTTCGACTGAATCCTCAATATCATAACCTCTAAAAAAGACCTTCTTTGGTCTGGGATAATTAATAAGAACATCCTGAAAATTTTTGTCCCGTAAGAGCTTCATAGTTTCTACAAATTTATGTTCAATATTGCTTGTTAAATTATCTGTATAAGTTTTTATATCTCCTTCAGGAATATATTTAGAGAATGCTTCTCTTGCCTCTGCACCACTATTTTTCTCTATTCTTCTAAGTCTTTTTATTAATACTGTTATATTATATGTTCTGTCTCTGTTATCATATATTCGCTCTATAATCTCAGAGATAGGAATTGTTTCTTTTTTAAGACTTACATCAAAATCTGTAGTATTTTTGAAATATTCTATCAATGAGCCATCGAAACAGTCAACTATAGTAAATTTATCTTTATTAATTTCAGGGCACAATCTAGTTCCTCTTCCCAACATTTGCACCCATAGTATTCTTGATTTAACCATTCGCATAAAAACAATCATTTCTATTGCCGGAATATCAACACCGGTTGTAAGCATATCTACTGTTACAACAATCTTCGGTTCAGGCCTATTTCTAAACTGTCTAATTTTTTGAAGCGGTCTATCGACTGTTGGACTTCCTGTAATTTTCATTACAAAATCATCACCTTGTCCAAAAACTTCTTT
>CAZGAI010000202.1:0-6990 GCA_964523175.1 uncultured Victivallales bacterium
GATTCATCCGGATTTCCTGTTGCCAGTGAAGTTTTTCCGGGTAATATAGGCGAACACTTTGATCCCGATATCGTTGATGCTTTTGTTCAGCTTGAAGAGCAGTTTAGAAAGATTGCAGGTGAATATTCAGATTAAATTTTTTATAGGACTACCTATAGCTTGATGCTGGAAAAAATACACTTTACAGCACAGGAATATTCATCATTTATGCTTTCAGCTATTTTTTTTGCATTTTCTCTGCTGTCAGTAATTCCGAACAGTGTCGGTCCACTGCCGGTTATTTCTGCATTTATTACGCCAGCTTCAAGCAGATTTTCTTTGAAAATTCTTAAAGCAGGGAATTTTTTATACAGCGCCTCGGCAAGGTCATTGTGTATTAAAGTTCCAAGTTTATCCCAATTACCTAATTTCAGACATTCAATGACTATATTTGGATCGGGCTTGTAGTTTATAGGAGTATAGTTCTTATATGCCCAGGAAGCAGAAACTGGAAACAGTGGAGCAAGTATAACTATATATAGTCCTGAAGCTATTGAAATCGGGGTGAGTTTTTCACCAACCCCTCTTCCGAAAGCCGGAACAGGGTTTAAAAAATATGGGACATCCGCTCCTAGTTTTAAGGCTATTGAATTAAGTTGCTTTTTAGAGAGAATATTATTGTAATATTTTTGGAGTAGCATTAGAACAGCGGCTGCGTCAGAACTACCACCACCCATTCCGGCTGCAATCGGAATATTTTTTTCTATATAGATATCCCATGAAGGAGTTATTTTACTTTCTCGCGCATAAGCTTCTGCGGCTTTGTAGCAAAGATTGTCTGAGGTTAACGGGATAGATGTACTTTCAGAAGTAATATTAATTCCGCTTTTATATGAAAAATCTATTATTATTTTGTCAAAGATATCGCACAGAGGCAGAAAAACGGTTTCAATTTCATGATAGCCATTAGCCATTTTATTTTTAATGCTTAGAAAAATATTAATTTTTGATGGTGTATCTAAACTTAAAGTTTGCTGCATCTTCTATCCTTAAAATTTTGCCTTTTATCCACTTATTACTCGGAGCAGCCGAGTCGCAACTAATTAATTTTTTATCAACGAATTGAACAAATTTAGCTAATAAAGAATATTCAATAACCTTTTGTTGATTTCGTCAGAAATCAACAAAACAAAATTAGTGTTAATTGGTGAAATTCTTGGCTGAAAAATCCTTATTTATATAATCGCTGAAGTTTAAAGCTTCATTATCACTTTTCTGTTCATAATATTTTTTGATTAAATCACAGACATATTTGCCGATCTGAGTTGAATTCAGCAGTAAACCATCAATACACTCATTTAACTTATCGGGCTGTCCTCCGGTATATACTTTGCAATAATCGGTTGGAACTCCATCCTTGTTCTTTCTCCTTATTCCCTGAAATCCGAGGGCAACAGAAGGATGATTACTACATGAATTCGGACAGCCTGATATTTTAATTGAATTTAAAACGTTATTAAAAAAATCAGGTATAAATTCAGGATGTTTTGTAAAAAAAATATTAAGCTCTTTTGCTATTGAATCTGTAAATTTAGGTGCATCAATGATTCCAATAAAGCATATTTTAGCGCCGATGCATGAAGTAATAAGGCCTTGAAGAGAGTAACCTGTGAAATCAGCTTCTTCGCGATAGTTATTGAGTTGGCTGAAAAAATATTCAGTATCTAATTTTTTGATGGGGATATACATATTTTCTTCACGGGACAGTCTAGCAATATCAGATTTAGTCTCAGACATTAATTCAACTATTTTTTTCAAGTCTATTACCCGTAACTTACCATGAGGAATAAGAAGCTTTATTAGGACTGTATTATCAAATTTTATATTAGAGAGCACTCGCAGCTTCCATTTGTCATAGAGAGGTAATTCAGTTGGAGAAAGATTTATTATCGGAAGTACATCTGCTGCGCCGCTGAACAGCTCAGTTTCGGATACCGGGGAGGAGGGCACTTGGCATAAATCAATATCTTCCGGTAAAATTACATTGTCGAGGTAATTAAAAAATAGTTTTTTAAACTCTTCTGCCCCAAGCCTTTTTAAAATAAACCTAACTCGTGCTTTACTTCTGCTTGTCCTGTCTCCGTGGTCATTAAACAAATCAGTCATTGCAAAAGCATATCTGATTATTTCATTTGAAGGAATAAAATTCATTAGTTCAATTCCGACAGTACTTTGATTACCCATTCCGCCGCCGCCGTATACAGTAAATCCTTTTATTCCATTTTGAATTGTTGCAATAAAGCCTAAATCCTGAAGTTTAGCAAGAGATGTGTCATTTTTACAACATGAAAATCCAAATTTAATTTTTCTCGGTAGATTGTCAAAAGCTTTATCATAGTTAAACATGGATGATGTAAGCTGTTTGGCATATGGTAGTACATCAAAAACACTATCTTCTGAAAAGCCTGAATGATAACATGCAGCCACATTTCTAAAAGTATCTCCACCACCTCCTCTGAACGGCAAATTGTTTTCAGTACATTCTGTTACAATAGAGATAATCTTTTTAATATCTACATCGTGTAGCTGAATAGCCTGCCGGGATGTTAAATGCAGGAAACCTACAGAATATTTTTCGGCTATCTTTGAAATAGCAGAAAGTTTTTCAAAAGAAACTTCTCCACCAGTTACACGAATTCTGGCCATAAAGTTACCATTACGCTGTTTGTAAATACCAAATGGAGCCGTTGTATGTTTCAGTTCAGGGTATTCAATTGTACCGTTAATATATTTTGGTATTTGTTCAAAGAGTGAAGAATAATCTGTTTTGATATTATTTTTGTTACCCATTTGACCTTACTCCTTTATAATCTGAATTTATAGCTGTTATCTCTTAACCATTTTTTTCTTTTTTTATAGTCCGGCATCATTTGCCCAACTACAAACCAGAATTTATTTGAGTGATTCAGTTCTTTCAGGTGTGCCAGTTCATGAATGACAATATATTCTATGATTTCCGATGGAAGCATGATTATTCGCCAGGAAAAATTTATAGTTTTTTTGCCTGTGCATGAACCCCAACGCCTTTCTGCGGAAGTAATTTTAATATTGTTGAAACTTAAATTATGCGAGTCTGAGATTTGATCTACGCATTGCGGGATGATTTTACCTGCCTGTTTTTTGTACCAGCATGTTAAAAGTTCTTTGATATTTCCTTTATAGCGGGAAGAGATATTGAATCCATTATTAAAATCAATAGGAGTTGAAAGATTATCCACTATGTCCAGTTTAAATTTTTTACCAATATAATAGAATTCTTCACCCTGTACATAGTGTTTGGGCGTGATTTTACACTGTCTTTCGTGGATAACTTTTTGTTTTTCAATAATCCACTGCTGTTTTTCTTTCAGCAGATTTTGAATAACGGAAAGAGAAACATGCTTTGGTATTCGTACAACAAGGTTTCCGTCACTTTGTATTTCTAAAGCGATACTTCTTCTATTTGACTTGATTATTGTAGGATTAGTCTCCAATTACAGTCACAATAATTTTTCTATGCCTGGATCTGGTGTCAGCCTCATAATGAAATATCTGCTGCCATTTGCCGTTCATAATACTCCCATTCTCGACAGGCACAGTGACTTCTACGCCTATTAAACAGGACTGAAGGTGTGAATGCCCGTTACCGTCATGCCAGGTTTGTTCGTGGCCATAATTCTTATTTGGAGGAATTAAGGTTTTCATTATGTTTGGAAAATCATGCTCCAAACCTGGCTCTAACTCAATTGTTCCTATTGCACCTGTTGATCCCAAGTTAAAAACATGACATGTTCCGAGTGTGATTTCTGATCTTTTTATTATATCATTAACCTTGTGAGTAAGGTTTGTCATGTCACCTGTTCCGGCTGATGTAATTTTAATTGTTTCTCTGTAAACTGTCATGTTTTTTCCTCCATTACTAAATTAAACGGGACATACTAATCCGTTTAATTAATTTTATTTATTGTATTGGAATATGTTTATTAACTTACTGATAGATAACAATATCATACTCCACAATAAAATAAAATAAAAAAGAGGTTTAACTTAACTATTTATCCTCTTTTTTTTTAGGGATATGAGGTTTGATGTGAAGTTCTTTTAACTGTATGTCAGAGACTTTACAAGGTGCGCCCATCATGAGATCCTGCGCCTGTTGATTAAACGGAAATGCGATAACTTCACGGATGTTAGGTTCATCAGCCAAAAGCATAACAATACGGTCTACGCCGGGAGCAATCCCCCCATGTGGTGGAGCTCCAAACTTGAATGCGTTTATCATGCCGCCGAATTTATTGTCAACAACATCCTTAGAATATCCGGCAATTTCAAATGCTTTATACATGATTTCAGGTCTATGATTTCTTATTGCTCCGCTGGAAAGTTCGATTCCATTGCAGACAATGTCATATTGATAGGCCAGTATTTCCAGGGGATCTTTCTCAAGTAAAGCCTGCATACTGCCCTGGGGCATTGAAAACGGGTTGTGGCTGAATTCAGTTTTTCCAGTCTCTTCATCCAGTTCAAACATAGGGAAATCCACTATCCAGCAGAATTTAAATGAGTCACTCTCTATTAATTCTAAACGAATAGCAAGTTCTGTTCTGATACGGCCTGCTATTTCAGCAGCTTTCTTCTCTTTATCACAGACAAAGAACATGACATCGCCGTCTTCAATGTTTCCTGCCTCTTTAACAGCATCAATCTCAGACTTTGAAAGAAACTTAACAATCGGACTTTTCTCCTGACCATTCTGCCATACAATATAAGCAAGTCCTTTTGAACCTACTGACTGAGCATATTTAATCATGTTATCAAAGAAACTTCTAGGCTTGCCTGCAAGTCCTGGAACTTTTATAGCCCTGACAACTCCACCTTTCTTAACTGTGCCTGAAAATGCCTTAAAACCACTATTGGCGAAAATAGAAGAAACATCAATAATTTCAAGAGGGTTGCGAAGGTCAGGTTTATCTGAACCATAACGCAACATTGCTTCATTATATGGAATTCTCTGAAAAGGAGCTTCAGTTATTTTTTTATTACTGAATTTTTTGAAAATATGAACAAAAAGGTC
This sequence comes from uncultured Victivallales bacterium, assembly GCA_964523175.1. Taxonomy (GTDB): domain Bacteria; phylum Verrucomicrobiota; class Lentisphaeria; order Victivallales; family GWF2-38-69. The sequence continues at coordinate 5,093 of CAZGAI010000202.1, forward strand.
TTCCATTGCCTCAAAAACATCATCTTGAGTTACAAAGCTCATTTCAACATCAAGCTGATAAAACTCACCGGGAGAACGGTCTGCCCTGGCATCTTCATCCCTAAAACATGGAGCGATTTGGAAGTACCTGTCAAATCCTGCAACCATCAATAACTGCTTAAACTGTTGAGGAGCCTGTGGTAATGCATAAAATTTGCCAGGATGTATTCTGCTTGGCACCAGGTAGTCTCTCGCACCTTCCGGAGAACTGCTTGTCAATATTGGAGTTTGAAATTCGTAAAATCCTAAATCAATCATTTTATTACGGATTTCTGAGATAACTTTACCGCGCAAAAGAATATTATTTTTCAATTGCTCACGGCGCAGGTCTAAAAAGCGATACTTTAATCTCACTGCCTCGGAACATTTGTCATCTTTTGCTATTTGGAAAGGAAGGATTTCTGATTCACCTAAGATCTCCATATTTTTTGCTACAATCTCTATTGTGCCAGTGGAAATTTTTGGATTAACAGCTTCAGGTAATCTGGCTATAACTTCGCCTTCAAAACAGATTACGCTCTCTAAACGCCAGTTTTCAAGGGATGTGTAGAAATCCATTTTAGGGTCAATAACAATTTGAACAAGGCCGGCTTTATCACGAAGATCAATAAAAATAATTCCACCATGGTCACGCACCCTATGTACCCAGCCTGAAACTTTTATTTTTGAACCAATATCTTTATCACACACTTTTCCACAGTAGTGTGTTCTGTATTTTCTGCTTTTTTCTATCAACTTATTGTCTCCTAATTGTGTAAAATTCAGAACTGCATATTATTAAGGCATTATATCAATGCCGTAAATTCAAAATGAATAATTTAGTATAAAGTTTTGATGTCGCAACCCCCTGAAGAAAAATTAACTCTAAAACTAAAGTAAAGATGCTGCATTTTTCTGAAAAAATGAACAAACCAGACTGATTTTGATAACAAAAGCATAAAAAAAGCAAAAATAATATGGCACGAGTTAGAAAAAAAATGATTTTAAACTAAATTACAATCTTATTTTGTGTTTTTTAAAATAATTATATATATATATAACAAAAACGATTAATGAAAGGCAGTGCAGCACAATGGATTTAGTAGCTAATATTGTAAATGACTCTATTAAGGTAGAAACAAAAGAATTAGAACCTTGTCTTCAGCAGGTTGATATTACTATTCCGGCAGATAAAGTGGAATCCGGTTATAACAGGATTGCAAAACAATTCGCCAAAGAAGCTAAACTTTCAGGTTTTAGATCTGGTAAAGCTCCTATCAGCGTGGTTAAAAATCTTTATAAAAAGAATATTGAAGAAGAAACACTGAAAGAACTTCTTTCCGCTTCATTCCAGAAAGCTTCTAAAGACCAGGGAGAAAATCTATTATCATATTCATTCCCAAAAGAGAAATCACCAGAATTAAAGCTTGGATCTGATTTTACATTTACACTACGTTTTAATATTGCCCCGGAAATTGAAATGCCAGAGTATAATGGAATAAAAATTGAGCTTGAAAAACAGTCTGTTGATGAAAAAGAAATAGAAAGCCGTATAGATTATTTCCGTGAAATTTATGGAAAGTTTGAAAAAATTGATGCTCCTGCTTCAGATGGGGATATGTTAAAAGTATCATATACTTCTGACTTAGAACTTGCAGAAGATGCCTCTGACGGCGCTAAAAGACTTGTAAATTCTGATATGAATTTTGTATGGTTGAACCAGAATGATATTATACCCGGGATCAATAAAGTGTTGAAAGGTACGAAAGCTGATGATTCAGTTAAGTTTGAAGCTACATTCCCTGACGAATACACGGAAAAAGAACTTTCAGGTAAAATTGTAAAATGTCGTTATAGGTCAATCTATTAGGTTTGAATTT
>CAZGAI010000203.1:0-6971 GCA_964523175.1 uncultured Victivallales bacterium
CTATTGATTTCCCCTCTTTTGTTCATAATTTCAATTACAATAAAACTTACGTCTCCCGGTCCAATATTTTATAGGCAAACCAGAGTTGGCATTAATAATAAACCGTTTACAATACTGAAATTTCGTTCGATGCCCATTGATGTAGAGAAAAAATCCGGGGCTGTTTGGGCTAAAGCCGGAGAGAAAAGAGCAACGCCTTTTGGTCGTTTTTTGAGAAAAACCAGCCTGGATGAACTACCGCAGTTTATTAATGTTGTTAAAGGTCAAATGTCTATTGTCGGGCCCAGGCCGGAAAGACCTGAATTTATAGAACAATTCAAGAATGAAATACCGGCTTATATGAAAAAACATATGGTTAAAGCCGGAATTACCGGATGGGCACAGATTAATGGATGGCGTGGAAACACAGATTTAACTAAACGTATTGAACACGATATTTATTATATAGAGAACTGGTCAATTCTTTTTGATATTAAAATAATTTTACAGACAGTAATTAACGGTTTTATAAATAAAAACGCTTATTAAAGTAACATCATTAATAAGCACTAATGAAAAATTTATAGCAGAATGTCAGAACTAAGTCCGGCAAGCTGCTAAAAAGGACGTTCTTTTGATAACTAGGAGAAATAATGCTGTACTTGAAGCTTCACTTGGCCTTTTTTTAGTTTTTGGATATTTATGGTTAATATTTCCTCTTTATAACACGTGGATAAAGGTATGTTGCGCTATTCCAATACTTTTATTCCTAATATGGACTAAATATTCAAACAAGGAGAGCTTCAGAGACTTAGGCTTTAGGCTGGACAATTGGCGTTACAGTGCCAAATTTTTATCTATCTTTACTATTATATCTATTCCTATTATATATGTTATTTGGAGTTTATTTTTCCCCGTAAATAACTACTTTCTGAATGTTAAATTTTGTTTACGCATATTCACTTATACTTTTGCTGCATTATTACAGGAATACCTGTTTTTAGCATTTTTTTTCAGGCGTTATAGGGATATTTTCACCCCTTATGTTGGCGTTGCAGTATTTCTATCAGCATTAACCTTTGCACTAATACATATACCTGATCCGCCACTAATGATACTCTGTTTTATCGGAGGTATTGCCTGGGCATATGTTTATTCAAAATCTCCAAATATGTACGTTATAGCGATCTCTCATGGAATCTTTGGGTTATTTGGATCTTATGTCATGCTTGTTTACTTTCAGGTAGGACCTTATGCAGACATAGGCAATTGGTCAAAAAAAGTAGGTTTTGAAGGTTATATTTCAATAAATAGTGACAAACGTGCCAGGGTTAAAATACCTGTTAAAATAGGAAATCAGTGGAGCAGCCTTTTTATTAAAGGCGGAATATGTACCCACAATAGAGTTGGAGAATTTAAAATAAAGAAGATTTATGCCATTTTTAATGGTAAGAACTTTACGGCTACACCCCATGATTCCGGTCCTTTTAGTGTAAAAATACCTTTAAAAAATATAGAATATGGTTTTCATAGACTGCAGCTGAAAATTTCAGCTGAAACAAAATACTATAGTTTTATCAGTCATAAAACATACTGGATTAATTTATTGCCATACCAATATTCTCCCTGAAAAAATAAATTTAGATTGTTAAATTATTGCAGCAGTTATATAGTTTTTCAAAAGTTGATTCGTTTTTTATGATAAATGAGAATGAATATAAATAAGCGGTAAAAGATTAAAGGAATAAATATTGAAAAAGAGAAGAATAATACAGGTTTTATTATTGATTATGCTGCTTGGAGCATCTGTCAGGATTGCTAGATGTTATTTAGTTAACTGGATTCAAAAAGATCCTGTTGCATATATTACTATGTCAAAATATATTGCCCAGGGAGAAGTTGAAAAAGCTTTTAAAATACGGCCTGAAATTCCACCTTTATACATTACATTTATGGCTGTTTTGGAGAAAATAGGACTATCAGCTGAGCATGCTGGTGTTTTGATAAGTCTAGTTGCCGGAACACTGATTATATTGGCTATCTTTTTGATTGCAGCTATGGTTTTCAATGATAAAGCAGCATTATTGGCTGCTTTTATAGCAGCATTACAGACTGAGCTGGTGCACAACAGTACATTTATTCTGCGTGAATCTTTAGCGCTATGTTTTATGTTATTTGCTCTTTTTTTTGCAATGTGGGCAATAAAGAAGCATTTCTGGTGGAAATGGTGTTTGGCAGGTTTTCTTACAGGTCTATGCTCACTAACCCGCCCTGATGGAATGGAAGTTTTTCTGGTTATTCCATTGTGGATAGTTATTTCATTTATTTCTTACCCCTTTGAACGAAGGAAAATATTAACCAAATGCCTACCTGGTTTTATATTATTTGTGATATTCTTTAGTGCAATAGTATTACCAGTTCAGGGATATTTTCAACAATACGGTTCTATCTATACAGCTTTTCTGAATAGAAAATTGCTTGCTACATATATGGAAATAAGATTTTAATATGGTAAAATTCTTTAAAAATTTAAATTTTTTAACTTTTTGGAAGTTTCTTAACTGTATTATATCAACAGCTCCTCTTTGCTTATGTCTGGGACTTCTGTCATTCAAAAGAAATTGGAAAGATTTTTTATCCAATCCAGTTATTAGGTTATTCTGTGCTTTTGCTTTAGTTGATTTATGTGTAAAGTTCTATAAAATGATTGCAAGTGGGTTTTTTGAGCGCCGCTATATGCTGCCGTTTCTCTGTATATTAATTATATTTGCTGCTGACGGCCTATTGAATAAACTAGCTCCATCCCTCCAGAAGTATCTGAAAAAAAGATTTTCTATTTTAACTTTACGTAAAATAATTGGAGGGCTAATATCTGTTCTTTTTATGATTTATTTTATAATTTTAATGATCCCGTCTTTAGATCATCCATGGTTCACTGGTATCCAAACTATAGTGAAGCAGGAATGTCCCAAAGGGAAAAAACCAATACTATTGAGCAATTACAACGATCCCCGCCTTGGACATTATGCCAATTCAAAAGTGTTCGTCTTTTCTATAAAGTATTTTAAATTATCAAATAAGATCAAAACCTATAATATGAAATGGAATAGTGATGAATTAATTAGAGGTTTACCATCGGGTATAAAAAAATTTACAAGCAATATTGAAAAACTTGGTGGGAATAATGTTTTTATTTTTCTTTATGGCGTGACTGACTCCGCCTTTAAAAAGTTATTTACAGATAAAAATTTAAATTTTCCTTTTAAATTACTAAAAGTCTATCATGACAGGCATAACAAACCTGTTTGTATTTATCAATTTGAAAAAATAGGTTCTTATAATAAATTTTCATTTGAAAACTTAGTATACTGATTAAAATTTAGAATAAAATCAAAAAATATGTCAACACACTTTCAATTTATACCGATTTTCAGTGTTATTCTTAAGCAAAAGCTTTTATGCCTTTTCATCATTATTATTCCTTTATTTATACTATTGATACATATTTTTGACATTTATCACTATTCATGTCTATTTTATTCTACTACCAAAATCCCCTGCTCCGCTTGTGGTTTAACACGCGCTTTCAATCATATATTAACGGGAGAATGGTATACTGCTATTAAACTGCATCTTTTGGTGCCGGTACTATTTCTATTTTGGTTTATAGTTCTAATACTGACAATACTGCCGCAAAAACCCCGAAAAACAATAATCGGAAACATACAGGTACTTGAACAGAAAACCGGCTTTTTCCTATGGTTCTTAATCATATACTTCTGTTATGGTATTGTAAGAATATCTGTACTGACATATAATGTTTATTGAGCTTTTATATTAAAATTTACGGGATAATTAAATTATGAAAAAAACTGTTCTTACCTACTCACTCCTTATTAGTATCTTCGCAAGCATAACAACACAGGCTGCCTGGCTTAACAGCTACAATGACGCTATAAGAACTGCACAAAGAAAAAACCTGCCTATTCTGGCTGATGTTTCAGGGAAAAACTGGTGTATCTGGTGTAAAAGACTTGATAAAGAAGTTTTTGATACAGCTGCATTCAAAAGCTTTGCAAATAAAAATTTGGTACTGCTGTTAATTGATGTCCCAAATCCTCGTTCTCCCTCCCCTGAAGCAAAACTCTTCATGAAAAAATTTCCTATTCGAGGCTATCCTACAGTTTTTCTATTAGATAAAAATGGAAAAGTTTTACATAAAACCGGATATCTCAAGGGAGGCCCGGCTAACTATATTAAAGCTCTTAAACCTTTCATTAAAACAACCTCTGCAGTCCCAAAAAAAGCAGCACTCCCCCAACCAAAATCAATAATTAATGAACAGGAAACGCAAAACAGAAATCACTCAATATCTAAAAATAAAATCATAAAACTCAATGATATTATTACTAACTACTCTGATAGCGGACAAGACCTTGAAAGCAGCTCTGTTCAGGAAGAAATTTTAACTGAAGTAAACAATAATTTATCATATGATAGACACTTTAAAGTAAGCAATATTTCTGAATTTGATATAGCTCAACTTGCAGCAAAACAGACAAATAAGATATACCCTGAAAATTTGAATAACCTTAAACAGAAATATTACAGACAGGCAGAAAAAAAATATCATACAGCTTCAATCAATGACAATGTTACAGTTAATTTTAAAAAAGGTAATTCTGTATATACTGCCAGTGGCATCTTTTACGGCTACACAATGGCGGGTAACGGTATTGTAGTTGGCAAATATACTATTCCTGTTTTTGATTTGATGCCTAAATCTAAATACCTTTTCAGCAAAGAACTATGCGAAAAAAGCAGAAGCAGATATATAAAGAATAAGATTAATCTTTATATACAAAAGAAAAACTCATATAAAGATAGCCAGGTCCCCATCGCTAAAAAAATGTTAATAGAAGCAAATGTAAATGCCGGTTACATATTCTATAACAATAAATGGCAATCTGTGAATGATATAGTTCTATCTCTCCTGAAAACACAAATAGAAGAACAAAAGATTAATAATGTGCCTGCTGCTAAGGAAATAAATACAAAGGATATAAATTCAAAGCTTCAATTTCTTACTAATTTCAAACCGGATATTAACCCATATATATTTATACCTCTAATACTTATTATGTCTATAATCGGTATTAGCAGTTTTATATGTTTGATTATATCATTTGTCAGGATGTTCCAAAATGGTAAAACTGCCATTGGATTATTATGCATTATTCTATCAATCTTCTCCGGAATAGGCCCAATTATAGCGTTTATTTATTGTTGGGTAAAAGTATCTGAATTCGGAATAAATAAATTAATGAAATTTTGGACATTCTGTATTCTGATTAATATTATATTATCAATAGTAATAATATGGCAATGCTTTTCTGCGTTATTACCTCTAATTACCTAGAGCGGTTAAACCGCAGAGGTCGCTGAGAACGCAGAGTTTTTTTACCACCAAGGGCATAAAGCTCACGAATATTTTTATTTATTTTAGAAAGTTTTTATTAAACTTTTGGAACAAAAGGTTAATAACTTCGTGTTCTTCTTCTCTTCGTGGTAAATAGTCTTATTTAGTTCCTCCTACGCTTTTCAAGCTTCGGCGGACAAGTGCGGCATTGCTGCTCCGAGTAATTAGTGGATAAAAAAAAAGAAAAGAATATGTCAAATTCAGTTAATATATCTTTTTCACAGGGAACTTTGATCATCGAAGGTGATAGTGAGCAAATATCGTCCATTAATCATTTAATTAAATATGATGAGCGAATTAAACTATATAGGGCTCCTTCCTTTCACTATTCTCAAATAATACTCACACTGCGGGATGAAAAGATTCTGCATAATGATTTTGCTAAAGCATTCTCTTCCATAAACATCCATCTAAACAATACATTTGAACCAAGAAAACATCAGACGGAAGCCCTGAATAAATGGAAACAAAACAAGTACAGAGGCGTAGTTGTAATGCCCACGGGTTCAGGAAAATCTTTTTTCGCTTTCATGGCAATAAACTTTTTAAAAAGACCTACGCTTATCGTTGTTCCTACAATCGACCTTATGCAGCAGTGGGCTAGCCAGATAGAGAGGTTCTTTGGTATTAAGGCAGGAATGCTTGGAGGTGGAGTAAAAATATTTAGTGATTTAACTGTAACAACTTATGATTCAGCTGTAATTCATATGGAATTTATAGGCAATAAATTCGGACTGATTATTTTTGATGAATGTCACCATCTTCCAGGGCCTACCCTGCGAACAGCAGCCTCTATGTCTATTGCCCCGTACAGGCTGGGATTAACCGCTACTCCGGAACGAGAAGACGGAGGTGAAGAAATTTTATATAATCTGGTCGGCCCTCCTGTTTACGAAATCCATATTGATGAACTTAAAGGTAAAATACTTGCACCATATATCACTGAACAAATCTATATCAGTCTGGAACCGGAAGAAGAACTAAAATATAAAGAATCAAGACAGGTCTATACTGATTTTCTACGAAAAGCCAATATAGATTTTAGAAATAGAAACGCCTGGCAGCAGTTTATTATCAAAACTTCTACACATCCTGACGGCAGAAAAGCTTTTACTGCTTATCTGGAACAGAAAAATATTGCCCGTACTGCTAAAAATAAATTCAGAACAGTCTGGGAGCTTATTAACCGGCACCAAGGTGAAAGAATTATCATTTTTACTGCAGATAATACCACTGCCTATAAAATAGGAAATAGCTTCTTTCTTCCGGTGATCACCCATAAAACAAAACTCGCGGAAAGAAAATCTTTTCTTGATAAATTCAGATCTGGAGAATATCCAATTCTGGCTACAAGCAGAGTATTAAATGAAGGTGTAGATGTACCTGAAGCCAATGTTGGCATTGTAGTTTCCGGAAGCGCCGGCATCAGAGAACACGTCCAGAGACTTGGTCGAATCCTTCGAGCACAGAAAAACAAACAGGCCGTACTTTACGAACTGATAAGTGAAAATAC
>CAZGAI010000204.1:0-6952 GCA_964523175.1 uncultured Victivallales bacterium
CAGGGAATGTCCAGCAGGGAATGTCCAGCAGGGAATGTCCAGCAGGGAATGTCCAAAAAAAAGTTCATTGGGAATTAATATCCAAATGAACCTAAAAAATATAATTTAAAATGTCAGTTTAACCTATGTGTTAAGGTTAAACTGGCAAGTTAATATTAGAATAATCCAACAATATTGCCTTTTTTGTCGAGGTCGACCTTCATATAGCTTGGGTTTGAGCCCAGTCCGGGCATTGTAGTGATTGAGCCTGCCATTACATATACAAAACCTGCACCTGCCGATAAGAAAGCTTCTCTTACAGGGATAGTAAATCCCTTAGGTGCACCTTTCAATTTAGGGTCATGAGATAATGACAGGTGAGTTTTTGCCATACATATCGGAAGATTTCCGTATTTCTGCTGGAAAAATTCAAGTTGTCCTTTGGCTAGGTCTGAAAGCTCTATATCACCTGCTCCGTAAACTTCCTGTGATATTTTTCTTATTTTATCAACCAGAGGCAAATCGTCTTCATAAAGCATTTTGAAGTTTGATTCTGCATCGCAGGCTTCTACAATTGCTTGTGCCAGATCTTTTCCTCCTTCACCACCATTAGGGTGAACGGTGCTTACTGCTACTTTAAATGCACCAAATTCTATTGCTTTTTTCCTCAGGTATTCAATTTCTTCAGGGTCATCTGTGGCAAATTGATTTATTGCTACAACAGCAGGAATGCCATATTTATTTACATGTTCAATATGTGCTCTAAGGTTTTCTATACCCATTTCAAGCGATTCAAGATCTTTTGTAACAAGTTTTTCATCAAGAGGTCTTCCCGGTACTATTTTAAATCTGCCTGAATGACTCTTAAGAGCACGTACAGTACAAACTACTACTGCTGCACTTGGACTGTTGCCTGAATATCTTGTTTTAATGTCACAGAATTTTTCAAACCCCATATCAGAACCAAAACCAGCTTCAGTTATGACGTAGTCAGCCAGCTTCAAGGCAATTCTATCAGCTATTATTGAAGAGTTACCATGGGCTATGTTTGCAAAAGGTCCGGCATGTACAAAACATGGTGTATCTTCAAGTGTCTGCATCAATGTTGGTTTTATAGCATCTTTCATGATAACAGCCATTGCTCCGGCTACTTTAAGATCTTCGGCAGTAATTGGATGACCATCTTCATCTAAAGCCATTACTACTTTACCAAAACGTTTACGCATATCCTGCAGATTTTCTGCTAATGCAAGAATAGCCATTAATTCGGAGGCTACAGTAATATCAAAGGCAGTTCTACGCGGGATTCCATTCTCGTTGTGTTTTGTTCCAGGAGATTGAAGTCCTATCTCTATTCCTCTTAGTGCGCGGTCATTTTGATCAACTACGTGTTTCCAGGATATTTTGTCCATATCTATTCTAAGTGCTTTTAATCCTGAGCGTTTTTCAAAACTTTCATATCCTCTGCGCACTTCATGAAACAGGCGTGTTTCAAGGGCTGCAGCACCAAGATTATGTGCAGCAGATATAGCGTGGATGTCTCCAGTCAAGTTCAGATTGAAATCTTCCATTGGTACAACCTGTGAATAACCGCCTCCGGCAGCTCCACCTTTAATTCCAAAAACAGGTCCCATACTGGGCTGGCGGATACAGGTGAAAACTTTCTTGCCGATTTTAGCCATTCCGAGTGAAGCGCCTATAGTTGTTACTGTTTTTCCTTCACCTAGAGGGGTGGGTGTGATTGCTGTAACTACTATAAGTTTACCATTTGGTTTATCCTTTAAGCGATCAATAATGTCCAGGCTGACTTTTCCTTTGGTATGGCCATATGGTTCAAGTTCCTGCTTTAATACTCCAGCATTTAAAGCGACTTCTTCGATAGGTCTTAATGTAGCTGCCTGTGCGATCTCTATATCCGATTTCATTGTCTAAATCTCCTTTAAAATAAGAACATTTTTAGTTAAAAAAACCAACCAGAAAATAAAATAACAATTATCTACGTTACAAACAATTTAAAATATATATTTTTTTATTATAATCAATAGGAATATTCGTAATAACTATATTTAGTCTTCTAATATCTCTCCTGAAACGACACGTAGTGTCTTTTTTTTAACTTTCTCCGCAGTCTTAGTTTCTTTCTGATAAAACCAAAGCACTTGGATAGAGGCTCTCCTGAAACTGCTTCTTTTCTCACCACGAAGATTATTTAGTTAAAAGACTTTGTTAAGCTTTTGAAATTACATATCAGTCAGTTTGAGTTCATTGGATCCTTTGTACTGGATGAGCAAACCAAGTATTCCGGAGAGTATCAAAGCTTCTCCACCGATAACCAGTGCATGTAATGAATTATTACCCAGGAAGCTTGCCATTGCATAACCGAATAATAGTGTAATTAATAATTGAGGGAGTGTTGTGAAAATATTTACAATTCCCATATTGACACCCATGTCTTTTTCTTGAGTAGGTGCAGTTGGAGTGTCATCTGTTGTGTTACATTCTATTTATCACATGCACCTCTGTGCTGCAATCAATCATTTTCTTGTTTTTAAAACAAATTTTTGCTTATTACATAATAGTTTCTAAATAATTAAACAAAGCTATACCAGAACTTTCATTAAAAGCTAACAGTTGTTCTTTAGTAGATTCGATTTGATCACCTTTTAAACGATTTACAATTGCAACGCAAATAGTAGCAAAACGAGAAAAACCCCAATGATTCATAAAACCTGCTAACAACGCTGATTCCATCTCTATATTGCGTACACCATTTTCATATATCCAATTCAACCATTTAATTTTTCGGGGTTCATCAATTAAACATATTGCTCCGTCAGTGCGCATCTGTTCAATAAAAAAATCATTACCGGATACAGTCTTTCCAGGTTTTACTCCAAAACCACAATGTTGATTAGCTTTTATAATAGCTTCTGCAATATCCATAGGAAAATTACCATTCATGAATAGTTCTTTTTTCCCTATAAGAACTCTATACGGTTTCATATCAACCATTAAACTCTCAGTGGTAACAATAACAGTACCCGGTTCACACCCAACACCACCGCTAGTACCGACACGGCACCAAAATACTTCATCTAATTTCTCTAAATCACCATCCTTTAGAAAATATACCAAACGCATTAACTCCTGTACGCAGATTGAAGCACTAGGCATCCCCATTCCGTGTGAGACAAAGAGCACACCATCACAATAACAAGTTACAAACCGCTCCTCTTTAGGAAGAACAAAAATTCTTTTATTGCGTTTTGCTGCCCATTCTTCAGCAAAAATTTTGATGCGATCCCCTGATCCAGCTATAACGACTGCTTTCACTTCCCTAAAATGATCTAATACTGAATCATTGGTGCTAACACCTAAATGATAGTATATATCCGGATATTCGTTTTTTATTACTCCGTCGAGAAACGCTACATTAATATTTTCTTCAATCATTATTAATACCTTTCAACAAAGCTGGTTGTTTAATTATTCATATAAAACTGTAATCAACATTTTTTGCAAGAACGTTTATATGCAACAACTGTAGGAAATATTCGGGCACTATCATATTTAATTTCAATATCTATGAATCCTATACTTTCAAGCATAGCTATCATTTGATCTTTAGAAGTAAAGTTCATCCATATAGCTCCAAGAACAGATGCAAATATCGTTAAACTTCTTCTCATATCTTCCTGATTTATATTATCAAAATCCCATTCACTCTCTTCACCTGCGGATGGTGGGTACCCAACATAGCTTGTTGCCAGTTTTCCATTTTCCTTCAGAGCGTTATAAAAGTTTGTGTATAATTTTAAAACTTTATTTTTATCAGGTTCATATATATTCAAGCCATTACTTGAGAGTAAATCAAATTCATCTGTAAAAGGCAGATTCCATGCATCAGAAAGAATAGTTCTTGTATATTTTTTAAGTTCTAATGTATCGGCCAATTTCTCAGCTTTGATTAATGAATTATTATCAAGATCAATACCAAATATATTTATATTTTTAATATCTTTATAATCAAGAAGTAGAAGTTCGCCTAACAATCCACATGGTATACTGGACAAAGTTGCCCCCTCTTTTACACATTGATTATTTTCTTTAAGAAAAATTTTAAATCGCTGTTGTGTTGCCAGAGCAATAGGAGCTCTATTCAATATAAATGATTCAAGTTCACACAAATCCCTTCCACTGCTGCTTTTATTTGTTAATCTTCCAGTTTCAGGAAAGGTTAAGGCATAATGTGTCCAATAGCCATTCCATCCACCTTTATTTTTAATCAGAAATCTTCCAAAATCAAATTTTCCCAGATGGTCTAAGATATCCAACTGCTCTTCAACTGAAGCATAAGTTATATCATTATTCTTAATAATTTTATTTTTTAATGCTTTGGCTGCATCTAGAAAGTTCTGATCTTTCTCACTGTGCGATATTATTTTTCCATAGTCATTCATACATAAACCTTTCATATTACAGATAATACCCAATAGGTATTTTTCAAAAGTCCGAAACTACCATACATATTTTGGATAATTTACTTTATTCCTTCTTGTTTTTTTTAGAAGATCGATCTGAAATATACATGCCAATTAGAGTGGAAATGAAAAATACTATATCTCAAATTCGAATTCACAAATCCCTATATCTCCCCATAAATCCTTAACATGATCTGGATATTCCTTTTTTAATCTTTCATGATCTCGCTCTGATATAACAAAATCAATGTCTGCACCGGCTTTCCGAATTCCATAATATTCCATTGCTTTACCACCAATAAGCAAAGGTTTGTCTGAAAACTCAAAATTTAATCTTGATAAATCGATATTCATTATATTATCCATAAAGTGAAGTCATATATCAGAAATGAGCAACCTATGCTATATTTTTGGAGGATTTATTCCAATTTTGTATTTACATATCTTTTAACTTAACTCTGAGTTCAGTGGTGCGATTAGCATTCCCTGAAACGATATGTTGTACGTTGATTAATTATGTGCTGAATACAATTTCCAATCCTCCCAAGAAATTTCTCTGCCCGGAAAAGCAATTTTCTTGAAAGGCCAGTAACTAACCATCCAATCTCGAATATTATTATAAAGATCATTATCGAGATAAAGACAATCATCTCTTACCCAGATGTATACTTCGCAATCAAACTCAATAACTTTGCATGGGTCAATGTAGACACAACCTACACATTTTTCTCTTGTTGGTGTTAAAACAGTATATGCAAAAGCTTTACGTAATTTAAATTCTCTCTCATGTTTTTGTAAATCTTTTATATTCTCTTCTAATGACATTGTATCTTTAGGCCATTCTGTGCTTTCATCAAAAACTGATCTTAAACGCGCCTTACTACTCATAACTGCTTCATAGTCCTTTTCAGCAACAGATGGAGTTAGTACTTCTAAACGAAATTTATCAGTTTCCAGTGATTCAGGTATATTGAAAGATTGTGAAACAAAATAGTATTGTATAGGGTTTTCCATATTAGTTGTACAATGTTTCTGATTATATTTTCGCAACGGCCTGTCCAACATTTTATCAGCCATAGCTGAAAGGCGATGGCGAGAGCTACAACTATTATGAACACCGACTAGTTAAGTCTTTTATATATTTAATATCATTTGCATTTAGATATTTCTTAAAATTTATTAAACATTCCTTTATGGATTTTATCATCATATCTGATTTTTTCACAGAACCTTCCCACCACCAGTTTTTAATGATTAATGTATTCTCTTTTTTATCAATAACAGGTTCAACTCTTGCTATAAATTTATTATCAAATAAAATAGGTAATACATAATAACCGAATTTTCTATCTTTTGGAGGAGTATAGACTTCCCATTTATAATCAAAATCAAATAAAGATTTAATCAATTTTCTATCCCATAATAAATTATCCAATGGGGCTAATATTTTTGGATATATTTTTCATAATTAAATCAATGAGCTAATAGAATAACAAACACACGATTTCCTTTTGAGAATTTAAGGGTTAATCCAAAATTTACTTATAAATTTTTTTCTTCAAATCATCGGGCAGGGAATCTTTTTTTATAAAAGAAGCTCCGTTTTTATGCATAACCATAACTCCTTTATCAGACTTCTCTTCAATTACTACATCCTTGAATGTTTGATTTTGCGCTGAAAGTGAATTAATTTTAATCGGGTTTGTTAAGCGTGTAAATTTTGGTGTTTTTCTGGTGTTTCCTTTATTAGCTACTGCCTTATTAGTTTTTACTTTATTGGCTGCTGGTTTATTAACTGCTGGTTTTATTGTTTCTGTTTTCTTGGACGCAGGTTTATTAATTGCTGATTTTTTAGTTTTCTGAATTACAGGTGTCTTAATTTCTTCGGCAGTTGAGATGATAATAATACTGATAAAAAGAATGATAGTGGTTAGAAGTTTTTTCATGGATCAGTGTCTCCTTTGAATGTGGATGCTAATATTATTTAATGATTATTTAAGTATTATAACAAATTTAATAGCATGAAGCAACCCTCTGAGATTCTTTTATACCTACTGAGGGTCATATTTGCACAGTTTATTATAAAGAACATCAGTATCTCTTTTAGCTTTGTAATATCTAAAGTCTAAATCTCGTTTACAATATTCATTTATTTGCTGCTTAGTTGGATTTTAATTATCCTTAATTTTAATATAAGCTTCAGCGCAGGCTATAGAATCCAATACGGCATCATTGCAGCATCTATATTTAATATTTAATTGCCTGCATAAATCTTTCAGATTCAATCCGGTGATTTTATAAGTACAGTCAAATGAAATACTTGGTTTCTCTAAATTATAATAATCCAATGTCTGAAATAAACAATTGATATCAAAATCTGCATCTGTGACAATTAATCTATTGTCAAAATATTGTTTTATTTCATTCCATATTTCCGGAAATAAAGGTAATTTTCCTGTTATTTCAGAATCAATTCCATGAATTAAAGAATG
>CAZGAI010000205.1:0-6940 GCA_964523175.1 uncultured Victivallales bacterium
CAAATGCTAGAGATTGGAACATCAGTCGTAATCGCTATTGGGGCAACCCTTTGCCGATTTGGGAATGCCAGGAATGTAACCATCAAGAGTGCATTGGAAGCGTACAAGAATTGAAAGACAAGGCAATTGATTCCCAAAAAGATTTGATTTCGGATCTAGATCTTCATCGCCCTCATATTGATGATATCGTTTTGCAATGCTCAGAGTGTGGCAAGCTCATGAAGCGCGTGGAAGAAGTGATGGATTGCTGGTTTGAATCGGGCTCGATGCCTTATGCTCAGGAACATTATCCTTTTGAAAACAAGGATGAATTTGATAACAGCTTCCCAGCTGATTTCATCGCTGAAGGATTGGATCAGACCCGCGGATGGTTTTATACTCTGGTTGTTCTTGGTGCAGCACTTTTTGACAAACCTGCATTTAAAAACGTTATTGTTAACGGTATGATCCTTGCAGAAGATGGGCAGAAAATGTCCAAACGGAAAAAGAACTATCCTGACCCCATGTATATAATTAACCATTATGGTGCTGATGCACTGCGTTTATTTATGCTGGGTTCTCCTGTCGTCCGTGCAGATGACCTGCGCTTTTCCGAGGATGGAGTAAAAGAAACATTAAGAAGTGTAATACTGCCTATCTGGAATTCGTATAGCTTCTTTGTGACCTATGCCAATGTTGATAACTGGGAACCGGCAAAAGGAGATATTAGGGAGCCGAAGAAACTTTCAAATCCACTTGACAGGTGGATACTGTCGTCTCTTTGCCAAATGGTATCCGAAATAAGAGAGCATATGGATAACTATCGACTGCAGAAAGCTGCGAACCGTTTTGAAGCTTTTGTAGAAGGTTTAACTAATTGGTATATCAGGCGCAGCAGGCGCAGATTTTGGAAAAGTCAGAATGACAGTGATAAAGATGAAGCATACAGGACATTACATTTTGTATTACTGACATTTGTAAAAACAGCGTGCCCGTTTATTCCTTTCATAACAGATGAAATCTATAAAAATCTTAAAACAGACGATATGCCTGAGTCGATTCATCTTTGTGATTACCCTGAGATAGATAGTTCTATGAGAGACATTGATTTGGAAATTCAAATGGAACATACAATTACTGCTGTATCTCTAGGGCGTTATCTCAGAACAAAACGAGAGTTAAAGGTACGGCAGCCTCTGCAAAAAGTTGTGATAATAACTGCAGATGTGAAAGTACAAAAACTTTTACATGAAACTTCGGATATAATCAAAGAAGAGCTTAATGTAAAAGAAGTGGAATTTACAGGTAACGAGGAAAATCTTGTTGACCGCCACTCTAAAGCAAACTTTAAAATACTCGGACCGCGTATCGGCAAAGATATGAAAGAGGTTGCAGTATTGATTGCTGATTTTGATGCGAGCGATATCGTTTCTCTGCTTGCCGGTCAAACTATAGTTCTGCATCTTTCATCCGGAAAAGATCTTGAGGTTGGCAAAGACGATGTAATGATCTTTAGAAAAGAAAAAGAAGGGCTGACAGTCGCAACTGAAAAAGATATTACTGTTGCATTGGATACTACAATTGATGCTGCTCTTGAAGAAGAAGGTTTTGCAAGGGAAGTTGTTAGTAAAATCCAGAATATGCGAAGAGATATGGATCTGAAAGTTGCAGACAGAATTGAAATAAAATACAGTGTCCCTAAGAAGTATATTTCTGCTCTGATTAATTTTGAGGATTATATAAAAACAGAAACTCTATGCCTGAAACTTTCTGAGATTACAGAATGTACAGAAGGATGCTGCTGTGATATTAATGGAAATGAATGCCGGATTCTGATAGAGAAGAAAAAATAATATATGTAGATCATGCGATGCAGGGCAGATTTTAGCCCTGTCAGATATAAATTATTTTTATAATTAATGACTGTTAAGTAAATAGTTAATTTTTACTCAACAGTCATTATATTTAATGGATGACTATTTTCATTTACTTATGAATTAGAATGTCTGTATTGTTACCAAGTCACTTCCTTATTTTGCAATCCGTTTTGCCGTAGCATAAAGTATCGGAATAAATATCAAAGTTAAAAGAGTAGAACTTATTAACCCGTATATAACTACAACTGCTAAGGGTTTTTGAATTTCTGAACCAGTACCGGTTGAAATCATTAAAGGTAAAAGACCTAGTAATGTAGTTAATGTTGTCATTAGTACAGGCCTAAGCCTTGTCAAACTTCCCTCAATAACCGATTTAATGAGATCATTGTCAATATTCATAGAATCATTAAAGTAACTAATCATAACAACAGCATTCTGCATTGCTATTCCAAAAAGGGCTATGAAGCCGATTGCGGCAGGTACAGACAGATATTCACCTGTTACATAAAGGCCTAATACACCCCCAATTAAGGCTAAAGGTATATTTATCATAACCAGTAGCGTCAATACTAGTGACTTGAAAGCACCAAGCAGTAGAAAGAATATTATCACAATAACAAGTGGAATTATTAATAGAAGCTTTGTCATTGCTCTTTGCTGGTTTTCAAACTGCCCTCCATATTCAATAAAATAGCCGGAAGGTAGTTTTATTTTGGATACAGTGGCTTTTATTTCTTTGATTACATCTCCTAATGCTCTATTTTTAATATTGCATTGAACAGTCCATACCCTATGATTATTCTGTCTGTTTATTTGAACTGGTCCTTCATCAATGACAAGGTTGGCAAGCTGCTCTAATTTTACCGTTTTATTCTCTGAAATAGGAATTAGTAGTTTCTTTATTTTATCTACATCTGATCTGGAATTTTCATGTAGTCTTACATTTATTCCATATCTTCTAACATTTAAATAGGCAAAATCTACAACTTCTCCACCAATAGCTTTTTCTACTGTATCAATAACCAGTGAAGCTGGTACTCCAAACCTCTTCAAGGCATCTCTCTTTACAGTAATCTGAACTTGCGGTTGACCTAAACTTCTATCTGCTGAAATATCAACTAATCCTTTAATTGAATGCAAACTACTTTCTATACTTTCCGAAATTAGCTGGAGTTTTTCCAAATTCTCTCCATATATCTTTACTGCTACCTGTGCTTTGATCCCTGAAATCAACTCATCAAAAGCATTTTGTATAGGCTGACTAAAGTTCACATGTACTCCGGGATAGCCTTTAAACTGTTTTCTTAACTCTGTAACCAGCTGTTTTTTTGCTTTTAAGTCTCTTTTATTTTTTAAATTAATCTGTACTTCTGCATAATTGATTGGATGGGGGTGGCTACCGGCTTCCGGTCTGCCTATTCTTGATACAACATCTTTTACTTCGCTATGCTCTATTATTTTATTTTCAAATTTTTTAACTGTCTCAATCGCTTTATTTAAACTGATTGAAGGAGGCATTGTAAGAGTTATAAGAATTGAATTTTCTTCCAAAACAGGTATAAATTCCTTTCCAATACTGCTAAGGCCTATTATTGATATTATAAATGCTGAGATAGCAAGAATTACCAAAAAATACTTAAGTTTTAATGCTGCAATAAGTATTGGCTTATATATGCTGTTTTGGATAAAATTCCAAAAAATATGGCTGTTTGTGTTATGTTTGGTTATTTTATCGGGAAACAAGAAACAGCAGAGTGCAGGTGCAAATATTATAGCAAATATAAGTGAACCTATTAGAGCTGTCATAATAGTAAATGCCATTGGTGTAAACATCTTGCTTTCTACACCTTCTAATGCAAATATCGGTATAAAAACAGCTATTATAATTATTATGGAAAAAACGATAGGCTTTCCAGTTTCCATAGTTGATTCTAAAATACGTTTATAAAGGCTTTCGGTAGAATTTGTACTATTTTTCCTGATAATATTTTCCACAGTGACAATAGCGCCATCAACTAGTGTTCCCAAAGCTATAGCTATTCCGCCAAGAGACATAAGGTTTGCTGAAATTTTAAGGAAATGCATTCCTATTATTGCTATAGCAGCACAAAAGGGTATTGAAATGGATACAATCAGAGCAGCTCTTAAATTCCATAAACATATTAAAAGAATTATTACAACAAGTATCATTCCTTCAATCAGTGCAGTTTTTATCGTATCAGCAGCACTGTTGACCAGATCAGCCTGTTCATAGTAAGGAACTATTTTTACTCCGTGCGGAAGAGTTTTCTGGATTTCATTTATCTTATTATATACAGATTCGATTGTTTTGGAAGTGTTTTCTCCGAACAGTTTAATAACTATTCCGGAGACAACTTCTTCTCCTCCATTTCTTGTTACAACACCTCTTCTTAACTCTGAACCCCATTTTATTTCAGCTATGTTATTTAGTGTAACAGGTGATTCTCCCACTAGTTTAAGCTGAATTTCTTTTAATTCGTCTAATGATTTTATAAAGCTTATTCCTCTAATGAGATATTCTTCTGAACCGTTAATTAAATATTGACCGCCAGTATTTTTATTATTGTTTCTTACACTCTCTATAACATCTTCAAGAGTTACATGGTATCTTTTCATTTTAAGAGGATTTAGAACTATCTGAAACTGGGGAACTTTTCCACCCATGGACAAAACATCTGTAATACCCGGTATAGTCTGAAGCTGATATTTGATCACCCAATCGTTTAGGTCTCTAAGATACATTAACGGAGTAAGTCCATTAGTCTCTGTATCTTTATCTATAGTGAGGTAGTAGATCAATATTTGGCCTAGACCTGTTGATATAGGCCCCAAAACCGGAGGTTCATGTAAAAATGAAAGCTTGGACATAACTGTTCCAAGTTGCTGAGAAACCAGCTGTCTGGCAAAGTAAATATCAACTTTATCTTTAAAATAAACATAAACAACAGACATCCCAAATGCAGAAGTAGATTTTACTCTTGTGACATCAGGAAGTCCGTTCATAGAAGATTCTATCGGCCAGGTGATAAGTCTTTCAACTTCTTCCGGTGCCATTCCGTCTGCCTCAGTGAAAACCGGCACCATTACGGGTGATATATCCGGGAACGCATCCACGGGCATAGTGCGGTATAAATATACTCCATAAGATATAGTACAGAAAAAAATAACGGTTAAAAAAAATCTGTAATTAAGTGAAGCTTTTGTAAGTTTTTCAATCATTTCAATGTATCCTCCAAGGAAAAATTAATGGCCATGCCCAGCGTGACCGCCAAGATCTTTTGCACCAAGCACTGCTTTTAACTCAAATGAACCATGTGACACATATTTTTCACCTGGATTCAGACCGGATAATACACTAAAATAACCCCCTATAGGGCCACCAAGTTTTATATTTTTAACAGTATATTCTTTTCCTTCAGGGACAAACACTGATGTTTTACCATCTATGCGTATTACAGCTTCTTTTTTTATTGCTGTTATATTTTTCCCGGTTATTATTTCAATAGATCCAGTAACATAGCAGCCGGGCCTAATTTCTCCTTTTGGATTATTAAGTACTGTTCTAACAAGTATAGTTTTTGTTTCTTCATCTACATACGGTGCTATATATGTAATTTCTGCTTCCTCGTCCGGGATATGATTATTGAAATTAATATGAACTAACTGTCCTTTCTTTAGCAAAGAAATATCTTCGTGATATGCCTGAAAATCTACCCAAACAGTACGAAGGTCAGCTATTACAAAAATCGGCCTGTAATCTTCTTCAACAAATGTTTCACCAAGAGTAATATCTTTTTTAATGATTGTGCCGTTTATTGGTGAAACCACAGTATATTCAGCGATGTTCTCGGTATCTTCTTGATATTTTTCCGGGTTAATGCCTAATATTTTGAGTTTTGATTTTACTGCTAACAGTTCAGCTTTTGACACCTGATAGTCCTGCTTAGCAGAAAGATGGTCTTTTTCAGTAATAACCTGTCTTTCTTTAGTGTAGAGTTTTTTTGTTCTATTAAATTCAGCTTTACTATTTTCATATCCAGCCTTAAATAGAAAATAATTCCTTATCAATTCGGCCAACTCGTGACTTTCTATCAATGCAAGACGTGTATTTTTTTTAACTATTTCTCCTATATTTTTGTATATAGTTTTAACGAAACCTGGAATTTTGACCATTACTTTCGTCAATTTAGTCTTATCAAAATGCACTTCTCCGTAAAGAGATATTTTTTTAGTCTCATCAATATTAGAAACAGTAGATGTTTTAAGGTTAACTAGTTTTTTCTGCTTTTCAGTGAGTACAACATATTCAGAATCACTTTTATGGGCATTTATGTCTTCTTTATAACCCTTTTGCTCTTCGTGAAGATCATGATCTTCATGGTCCTCATGTTCTTGGTGGTCTTCATGGGGATCTGATGAATCTGTTATCTCATCAGATTTTTCGTTAATGCCTGTATGGCTGGTATGGTCATGTTTTTCGTTGGGATTTGTAGTGCTTGCAAAGCTATTAATGCTAATCAAGCTATAAAAAAGAAATATTAAAAGTATTCTCATAATTGCTTTCTATAATATAATTAATTTAAAAAAGGGATTAGTGGCTAGGAAAATATATGAAGAAAAATATTCTACAGCCTGAGAATACTATTGAAGAGATATAAAGGGATATTGTTATAGTCAATTATTTTATAGAAATAAAGTAAATTTTTATAGGGAGGAATATGAAAATTTATAGTCTCATTATGTAAAGTTTTTTCTGGAAATATTGCTTTTCTAGAACTACGACGCGATTTAATTGAGCTAATTCCCAATAGCGTTGTATTAAAGCACTCACTGCTGCATTCGCTATGTGTAGTTGTAGTATCAAGAGAAGCATTATGAGTATGAGAGAATAAAGATAAACTATTTATTAAGTGCTCGGAGTTTTTAGAGTGTACTGGAGCATCTTGCACTAAGCAAACAGTGGACCCCGCACATGTAGCAAAAAATAAAAAATAAGTTAAATATAATATCAGAACACCTTACCTCTTGATTTTCTAAAAGGCATGTTAAACTCTTATTATTTA
>CAZGAI010000206.1:0-6908 GCA_964523175.1 uncultured Victivallales bacterium
AGTAATAAATTTTTAAATGTGCCCATGCCTGCTCTTGAAATATCACAGGCATTTTTGCGTTATAAAAATAAAACAATATTCGAAAACCTCTCCCTATCTCTTTCAGGTGGTCAATGGACATGTCTTCTCGGTACAAGTGGCGTTGGAAAAAGTACTTTGCTTAGAATGATTGCCGGTGTACTGACTGATGATGATTTAAATAAAAAATCAGATGAATGCTGCGTTGGCAATATCACTGCTTCCGATGGTAGGCCTCTGAAGGGTAGGGTGGCATATATGGCTCAAAGTGATTTGCTTATGCCGTGGTGTAGTGCATTGGAAAATGTTCTGCTTGGCTGCAAACTTCGAGGAGAAAAAACCAGTGAGAATATAAATAAAGCAAAAGAACTGCTTGCCATGGTTGAGTTGGAAGAGTCTGTTGACTTAAAGCCATCTAGTATGTCCGGAGGAATGAGACAACGTGTTGCACTTGCCAGAACTCTGATGGAAAATAAACCAGTTGTGTTAATGGATGAACCTTTTTCTGCACTGGATGCTATAACTCGCTATAAACTAAGAAACCTATCTGCAAAACTATTAAAGAACTGCACTGTGCTGCTGGTTACCCATGATCCTATGGAGGCTCTGAGCTTAGGTAATAATATTAAAATTATGCTTGGAAGCCCAGCTAGGATTGTTGATTTTGAAGAGGTTCCTAAAACGCCTATTCCAAGAGATAGCGATGATGCGAATGTTATAGCATTGTACGGAAGTGTATTAAGAATGATGGAAACGGTTTAATTTAGAACTTAGAATTTAGAAATTAGAAAAAGTAAATACAGTATTGAGTATCCTGGATAACTATTGAGTATCAAACATCGAGCATCAAGTTGTTATATGATTAAAAAAAACATAGTAGTAATAGTTGGACTTATATGTATATGGCAGTTGGTTGTTTATGTATTTCAGCTTCCTGGGTATTTACTTCCCGGCCCGCTTGAAGTATTTAGTACGATCTGGTCATCTCGCGCATTGTTATGTATTCAGGCCTGGCCCACTATTATTGAAACTTTAGTTGGTTTGTTTTTTGGTGTTTTGTTAGGTGCTTCAATGTCATTGTCGATGATACTGTTTCGTCCGGTAAGATACTGGATGATGCCGGTACTGATTTTAAGCCAGGCTATTCCTACTTTTGTTTTTGCCCCTATATTAGTTATCTGGTTGGGATACGGCCTTTCTTCAAAAGTAGCAATAACTATTTTTGCACTGTTTTTTCCTGTTGCTTCTGCATTTTTCGACGGGTTAATGCGTACTAGAACCGGATGGCTTGACCTAGCTGAAACCATGGAGGGAAACCGTTGGCGTAAAGTATGGTTTATAAGAATACCGGCTGCTTTACCGGCTTTTGCCTCGGGAATAAAAGTAGCTACAGCCTGGGCACCGATGGCAGCTGTAATAGGCGAATGGGTTGGTGCAAGCAAAGGACTTGGATATTTAATGCTAAATGCAAATGCCAGAGTCGATATTAATTTGGTTTTTGCTGCATTGATCGTATTAGTGGTGTTTTCACTTTTACTGTATTTTATTGTTGATATGCTGCTGAAACTTCTTATCCCATGGGCAAATGAACTCTGATGCTCAATAGTCTGAGAATGGCTGTTGGCTTTTAATCTTAATTCAATAATTCACAGTTATGGCAGGCACAGGGACCTGTCCCTACCCATAACAGATAACCTGTCTTTGCTTCGCTATGCCGTTGCAATCCAAAAAATGGAGTATTTATGAGAAAAATTAATTTTATGCTGATGGTATTAGCTGTGGTTGGGATATGCAGTGTTTCATGCACCCAAAAAACAGAAGACAAAGACGCTAATAAAAAAGTTACTGTGGCACTTGACTGGTATATAAACCCTGATCATGGTCCTCTGCTTGCTGCTCAGGCAATGGGGTATTTTAAGGAGAACGGCATAGAGGTTTCTTTCATTACTCCTACGGAAACATCTGCACCATCCCAGTTAGTATGTGCAGAAAAAGCCGATGTTGCTCTAGTTTATGAACCTCAACTGATAGCGCAGTTGGCAGGAGGAATGCCTCTTGACTGTGCCGGAACTTTAATAAATAAAATTCTTTGCTGTGTGTCAGTACTTAAGGATAGTAAGATACAGAATCTGTTCGACCTGAAAAACGAAACTATCGGGTATGCAAGTGATGGTACCGGACATGCTATACTGGGCACAATGCTTGATTATAATGGTGTTAAACTATCTGAGGTTAACCTTGTGAATATTCAGATGAATCTGTCGCAGGCACTACTTTCTAAAAGAGTCAATGCTACATACGGAATGATGCGTAATGTAGAGCCGATTCAGTTGGCTCAGCAGGGAGTTGATACTCGTCTGTTTTATCCGGAAGATAATGGGGTTCCCATGTATAGTGAACTCCTGTTTGCTGTAAGGAAAACTCATACTGAAGACAGGAAAATTTTAAACTTTTTAAAAAGTGTTAAACAGGGTGTTGATTATATTAACAAAAATCCTGAAAAATCCTGGAAAATCATTGCTGTAAAGTATAGGGAAAGCCTCGCAATGACACCCAAGATGGAATCAATCAATTATGACATCTGGAAAGCTACAATTATATATTTCGCAGCAAACCCGGAAGTTTTTAATAAAAAGCAGTTTAACTCATTTGCTAAGTTCTTATGCAAAAAGGGTACTATAAGTAAAAGTGCGTTGGAAAAAATGTTGTACCAAATATCTACAGCCAAACCGAAGGGTTGAATTCATATACTTTACAATGTTTGTTTATTCTTTCGCTGTCTAGATTTAAACGCTCTTAATTGTTGATATAAAAATGGAATAACAACCAGTGCACCAATAAACCAGAATTCCCATCTTAAACTTGAGTTTTGCCAAATTTGCATTAAAAGCATTATTAAAGCAACAAAACATGTTATTGCTGCGACTATAGATATCCAACGTCGGCTTTTGGTTTTCTTTGAAAGTTTTGCATTGGAAATATTAACCATCCCAAATATTAGAATAAAACCTGTAGCTGCAGATGCTGATAAAGCGTGGAGATCCAGAAAATTTGCAGAGAGTAGAGCAAGTATTGCTATCGTTAAAAGTCCAAGAGGATATCGGCCAAGCATTTCTCTGTCATATTGGATAGGTGCTTCTCCTGTTTCTGCTAATATTACAGGTAATTTTGAGGAACCGAACAGACCTGCATTAATAGAAGATGCAGTTGCCAGAAGAGCTCCAATTGATAACAGTATAAAGCCAGGTCTGCCAAGGAATTTCTGTGCCGCAGCAGATAACGAGTAATCACTTGACTTCATTAATTCAGAAAAAGATAAATGTCCAAGTGTTACAATAATTATGAAGAAATAGAAAATTATAGCAGTAAGTATACTGCCATAGAAAGCTAATGGTAGAACTCGTTTACGCTTTTTAATACGGTCAGAAGCATTTGCTATAAGTTCGAATCCTTCATAACTGAAAAAAACCAACATGCCGCTTGCAACTATATCTACCGCAGGAACCCAGTTTGAAGGAGCCAATCGCTCTATTGTAAGAGATGGACTTAATAATCCAAATATTATAAATATCAATAAAATTCCTAATTTTCCAATATTGAATAAGCCTTCAGTTTTATCGACAAT
Organism: uncultured Victivallales bacterium; assembly: GCA_964523175.1. GTDB lineage: Bacteria > Verrucomicrobiota > Lentisphaeria > Victivallales > GWF2-38-69. Next base: position 3,644 of record CAZGAI010000206.1, read on the forward strand.
GGCTGGGCCGATAAAGTTCACCAAAGATAATATTATAATTATACATGAGGTAAATAATCTATGCCAAAAGACATACTCATTTTTTGGAAATAAGCTTGCTCCATAAGAAGCAAATCCGTATGCATAAACAGCTAATAAAATCACATAACTTAATACAAGCAGCAGGTTTAATGATCCTGAGAATGAGCCTTCTCCAAATGCTTTATTTATAAAAGTAACTGTACCTCCTTTACCTGGGTATGTGATAGTTAAATGTACATAGGAATAAGCTGTTAGTAATGCAATGACACCTGCAATGAGAAAAGAAATATTGGTAGCACCTCGGGCGTCTCCTCCTGCAAGACCTAAAGTCGCAAAAATACCAGCACCAACAATGCCACCTATTCCTATAGAATAAGCTCCTATAAACCCTATAGGATGAGTTTTCTTGGTACGCGGAGGAGGTATTTTAGTATTTTTCATATTTTTACTTAAATTTTATATTCAAAATATTGCATTTTAGACTATAAAACTATAATTATACAGCAATTTTAGCTATTGCTTTATGAATCATAGAGTTTCCTATGAGAGGGAGATGTGCATCATTCGGGAAGAAAATAACAAACATTCCTTTTTTTACATTGAACCAGTTTTCAGGTTTATCTTTAAAAAACTGAATATCATTTTCAGTGTCGTATATGTCAGAAGCCATGATACATTTATCTTTTGATTCCCATCCCATTTCATCTGTCCCATCAAGTACAAGTTGAATGTCAATATATTTTTTATGCACTTCAAGCATAGCATCTTTTTTTTTCCGACCATGGCTTTTGTCCAGTACTACAAAGAAATTGTTACCGTCAATTTCATGTTTTCCGAGAGACAAGTTTATTAAATCATTGCTTTGAAGAAACTCAAAAGCCTGATCGAATTCAGAATGCAGTTTTTTGTAACGGTTAATGTTGTACAAATAGTCTATAATCATTTTATCTGTTCCCTTAAATTTTTCTGCTTAATATCAAAACTTTTAATTTGTTCTTGAATATGAGAAGGTATGCTTATGATAAAAATACTTTCGTCATCCGGCCCGGTGTACATATGCTTAGCATACAGGCTATTTTTTAGTGCATAAAACAAACGGCTTTTGTGCTTTGACAAAAAAACAATTTTTGAATTAAAGTCATTATGTATACGCACTGCCGGAAATAACACCTTGCCGTCTGATATTTTTTTCCATAATTTATATTTTTCTGGAGAGTATGCATACATGAAATTAGGGTCTAGAAAGACCAGATACTTAAAATGTGGAGAACCATAAAAAAGAGCGGGAGTATCACTCCATTCTCCTGTAAAAATAGTTTGTTCTGGGGTATATGCTTTAGTATAAGGATTTAATGCGTTTAATTTCTTATCGTTATTATTTGTTTGTCCCTGATGTCTAATATTTTTATTCAGCCATTCTACAGCGCCGTAATAACGAGGGTGTGTCTGGAAAGTATCCTCACGCAGTTTAGCTATTGAGTAAAAGCCAAACAGTATGAGTAGAAACAGTATTATGTAAAGAAAAAAAGATTTCTTTCCTGTAAACGGTAAATTAATATTCCATACTGAAACTGCAAATGCTATTGTGAATGGTATTAGATAATCGGTGAATTTAACAGTTAAAAGCGTAAGAATAAGATAAATAAAACTTAAAAGTCCCAAAGGAATAGCAGCTGTATAATTGATCTCCTGTTTTTTTTTAGAATTAATACAGCGATATACAGTTATAAACAAAATAATAAGGACTGGTAGATAGATTGTATATAATTTTTTTAACGAAACAGCGTAAAGCTCTTCACCAAGCACTATGTTTGCGTCTGATGTACCCAGCCAGGAAGATTTCAAGACTGTTATGTTTTGAAGTATTCCACCTGAAATATTTGCTGGATAATAGGGGTTGATTATTATGCCGATAAATATACCAAGAATGGGCCATATTGTACAGTAACGATAGTTCCTGTCACTTATATTTTTTTGAAAAAATCTTACTATATCAAATAATAAGGCAATAGGTATTATCTGCCAACTGCCTGTATAGGACAAGCTGTAAAGAATAGTTGCAGCTGTAAGGCTTAAATACCATGTTTTAATAATGCATATTAAGCAGACTGCAATAAAAAATAATGAGAAAAGATGAGCTCTTAGCAAAACTAATCGTCCGGAAAAGGCGTATCCACTACAAAAAAGCGTAAAGAGTAATGCTATAAAAATATATTTACACTTAAGTGCCTTAAACAGTACACCCCAGGCTAAACCAATCAGAAATACAATAGTAAGCAAGGCTGCTTTCGCGCCTGCAATTTTCCCCAAAGTGAGAAAGGGGATAAGGTAAACATGGAATAACCAGTCTTTGTCAAAGAAACCGTTATTCCAAACTGAATGCGTCGTCCAGGGAAAATTTTCAAAAATAACCCCATGACTTTTCATTATTTCAGCTATTTGAATATGGAAATAGACGTCACTGCCGGGAAGTGCGCCTGAGTGACGAATAACGATGTAAACTGCTATAGACCAGCACAGAGCACCTAAAAATATCTGTTTCGCTTCGCTGAAATACTGTTTTTCGGTAGATGTTGAGATAATCTTGACCATTGATTTATATTGCTATTCAAGATAATTGTTTTTAGCTTTTTTGACCTGCACTATTTTATAAACCTGGGGGATTAAGTATTTAAGTATTGATGCTACCGGTACAGCAAAAATCATGCCTGGTATTCCAAATAGGATGCCTCCCAGCAGTACAAGGACGATGGTTTCAAATTCATTTAGTCCCAAAGATTTTCCAACAACAGCAGGATATATGAAAAGCTGCTCAATAATACCACCCATAATAGTATAGAGGAGAAGAACAATCACTACTTGAACCATACCTCCAGTACCTACTGCAAGACAAATTGTTACAGTTAATATTACACTGACTATAGTGCCGATGTAGGGGAGTAATATTGTTAAACCGGCAAGCAGCCCAAGTAATATGCCGTATGGAACTCCTACTAAGAGAAAAGTAGTAACATAAAAAACTGTTTCTATAATAATTATAGTAAGATACCCCCTTATCCATGAACGGAGCCTGGCAAAGATATTGTTCAATATTACAATGGTACCCATTCTGGTCTCTCTGGTTGTGTCTGGAAGCCAACCGCTGTTAAGAATACCATTCACTATATGCTCTCCTGCAGTAGCTTTTTCATCCATTGCATTATTAAATTGTGCCATATGACCGAGAAAAAAGGCAAAGAAAAAG
>CAZGAI010000207.1:0-6903 GCA_964523175.1 uncultured Victivallales bacterium
CTACTATTAGAGCAGTAACCCCGGATCAACTAACCAATCCTGCGGGCGGGGTTCTAAAAATCCCCATTACCTGTAATGGCAAGCCTTATGTGTTTGTAATGGTAAAAGCGGAAAAGCATAACGATGAAGGGTTAATAATGGCGTGGGTTCTGAATCATGATGGGTGCTATTATCCAGGGACGATCGAAGCAGCTACCTTGACCGATACCGGAAGTATAACTTTTAATGTTCCGGATGATGTTTATGAAAAAGGCGGCCTTTGTACATTGGCCACGCCTATGGAATCCGTAACAAAAGACAGCCCGATATTCATGAAGCCGGGCAAGAAGCCCATACAGGACTTAGCAATAGTGACCGAAGCCGGAAACACATTAGGTTATGATATTAAAATGAAGAAAGATCCGACAGCGGTCAACACCGCCGGTGTAATAGACACCGTCTCATTAGAGGGTTCTGAAAAAGGAGAATTTTGGTATCACAAAGATAACGTTAATCGGGTCGTTACCGCTTATGTTTCACCAAATATTATAGGTGATTTAACGTTTAAAAGTCTCAGTGCCGATGGTAATAGCTCCGGCATCACGTCAGTCGCAGCTATCTATGCCGGATATAATAGAATGAATCACATGCTTGCCGCGAACAAAGACCCTAATGCCGCCAAAAATTACGTTCTGAATGTACATCGGCTTTTGCAGAATGATCCGAACGTGTCCGTCATGGTGCCGTTTATAAACCATGAGGCACACTTATTTAAAGGGATGATATTTGACAATTACAACAAAATTTGGGGCAATCATAAATATAACACTTCGGATATTGATATGATTTCCTCGCAGCCGTCCGGGAATGAAATGTTTGCAGTGAACGCTCACGGCGATAAAGTGGCATGTTCCACAATGAGCGTAGTTCACGCGACAACAAGCAATACCCCGCAGTTTGTAGTCGGCCCCGGCTCGGTGGAAGACACAGGCGAAGATGTGGAATCGGTTGCCTGTACTGTATCAGTAGGTCCTTCGACGAAAAATTGGTTTTTAAAGGTTCACGGTCACGACCCTGATAAGGCAGACAGTGTTGTACAGGTTGGACAATTTAAGATGATCCCGAATTCTGATCCGCCTATGATGGCTATGAATTGGATTACAATACCGACGCCATCGTTCATAATTAATAAAATTCGAAAGGAAATCAAAATTAATAAAATTCGGATGAGATTATTAAAAGCGGACAACCTAAAGCCGCAAATATATGTTGTCTGCGCAAGCGGACAGAAGGTATGGCTTGGTATATTGGATGTCAGCGACCCGGATAAACCGTCTCTTAGCTTTCAGGATAGCCCTTTTATTACAGACGTATCGTCAACATGCATAGCAATGAATAACAGCGGAAAAGTAATAATATCATCAAGCTATGAAGACGGTGGAAAAATCAACTACGGCGTTTATCAAATCAAACCCGCCGCTAATCTTACACTCGCGAATGCTTCACTTTTGAGCAATCTAGAAATAGTCGTTCCGGCACGTTTTGATGCCGTCGCTCTGAATAATGAGGACACATTTGTCGCCGTATATTACAAAACAGATACAAATGATAAGTACATCGCCTGCGGGAGTATAGATGATAGCGGCGGGCTGATATTTGACGCAGTTGATAAGAGCAATCCGTTTATACCTATTCCCGGTGGCGGGGTGATAGCGAGGACACACGCCAATGCGCAGGGCGCATCAATAGTCCTAGATGAACAGGGTTATTTCACAGAGTTCGACAGTTTTTTTAGCAAATATACAGGTAACATGTTTTGCCTTGACGGAAATCAGAAAGCGAAATATGACCCCGATTCTTTCGGGAATGAATTAAAACTCCAACCGGGCACATTCATGGACCCTAGTCTTCTATTCCCGGCAGATGCGAAAGCATCACCGAACGGTCTTGCCATTGGCATGAGAGTTGGCAATAGCATACAATCCGCCCTTTGGGGAGCACTCACAGGTGTGGAAGTGGGAAGAAGGATATACAGGCGCATAGGACCAGCAGCTGCCGTTTCAACAATGATCGATGTAGAGATGAGACAAATACAGAACATTGTCACGGACGCAGGGGGACAACTACCCCTTACAGACCAAGCCGTCGTAGCCAACCTACAGAAAGCCAGGGCTGACGCTGCAAAAGCCAACGTGCAATGGGAACTGGCAAAGGAAGAAGACCCACCAGACGAACATAAAGTAGGTTTCTGGGGCGCGGAAAAAGCAAAAGCCGACGACGAAATAACAAAGTTACTAGCTACCTTAACCGAAGATCAAGCTAATATGGATGCAGAACAAGTTGCATTCGCGGCAGTCATAGAGGAGGGAGAAGCCCAAGAAGATGCCGGCGAAAATGCAAGTGATGACCTAGAAGCATCAGAAGCAGGAGAACAAGTAGCCAAAGAAACAATAGAAGAGTCTGCAACGGTGGAGCGATATCTAACATCGGCAATGGCAATTAACATTGAAGTTGAGATAGCATTACTGGCAGTACAGATAGCAATATTTAACAACACCATGTACCGCACGATTAGGACGGGGTTGATTCAGCCCAAGGAAGATACGTTAAATGCAAATTAACGGGTAGTCTGTCCAAAAATCCCTATCGGAGGAGCGTAATCTTCTCTGATAGGTTTATTTGCAGTCTATAGTCAATGAACTTTAGGATTTTTTTAAATCCTCCTTTACATGAGATCAGAGCTGTTAAGAGCTCGACCGGAGATAGCGATATCATCGTTCCAGATACGCCAGTATCCGATTTTTATCGGCTCCCTGCTCAATAAGCCGGCGTGTACGTGTAACGAGACGGTTTAATCCCTCTCTTGAAGGTCGCAGTTTATTATTAGATTTAAAAAAATATCCTAAAAAAGAAAAACCTTTGTCAGTTTTTCCGACAAAATTTTTTTCCTTTTTGTTTTTTATCAGGCAGTTGGATATAATCGGTTATTACATTCAGAACTTTATACTCAACATTTAACTTTTTCAGAATACCAAGCAGAATTTTATGGTTTATTGAGTTATAATAGGAATTTACATTAAATCTCGCAACGAAAGGAAATTGATTAATATGATTCTGAATACACCTGACAGAGCCTTTGATTCCGCCCCTGCCTTTCAGGTGCATACAATAGGCACTCAATGTTTTTACAAGAAGGTTCCTGAGTTTGAAAAAAGAAAATGATATTATTTTCCTGCTTTCTGGAGTCCATATTGCGAGAGGTAAACCGTGTTTAAACCGATAGTAGTTATTTATTCTCATAATAAAACCGGACTCAAGGAAACGTAAAACTGCTTAGGTACAGATAATGCTGCCTATTTCCGTTTTCTTTAAATAATTTTTTCCTGCAATAGTCCATTCTCAAAAACTAATGTACTCCCCGTTACCTGATCTAAAAATTCCCAATCATGAGAAATAACAACCATGGGAATCTCCATATTTTTGAGTAAATCAGTTATCTTATTTTTTGTTAAAGGATCAAGCCCTGTTACCGGTTCATCAAGTAGAAGAAATTCGGGTTCCATAGCTAAAATTGTAGCCAGTGCAACTAATTTCTTTTCTCCACCGGATAATTTATGCGTAACCCTTCCCTTTAAATACATTATATTTAATTTTTCCAGAAGCTTAATAGATATTGCCTCTGCTTCTTCTACAGATTTACCCTGATTTAAAGGACCAAAAGCAATATCTTCAATTACTGTAGGTAAAAATAACTGGTCATCAGCATTCTGAAATAAGAAACCAATCCTTGTACGGATTTGGGAAAACTCTTTTTCTGTATTCATTTTATTACCGAAAATAGAAATTACACCTTTATCAGGCTTTATCAGTCCCATAATCAGCAGAAGGAACGTACTTTTCCCACACCCAGTTGCACCTACAACACCAATTCTTTCATTATCATTTAAGCAGAAATCTACATTGTTCAGTACTATTTTAGCATCATATGAAAAAGAAATTCTCTTCAAATCCAAAAGCGGCGTTAACGAATTATCATCATGAGTAATCATATATAAATTGTAAATCCTTTTATAATCTTTTTGTTATGGAAAAAGAATATTCCCCAAAACTATAATTATAAGAAGCCCTCCTCCAATAAAACAGAAAACAATGTCACTTGTATTCATTTGAAATTTTCTTAAGCAGTAAAAATTCCCGTTAAATCCTCTGCACAGCATAGCCTGATGTACCCGCTCAGCTCTTTCCCAGCTCCTTACTATTAAATTTCCAATTAAATATGAATATGTTTTATAAGAATGAAGGTTTGTGCCCGGCCTAAAACCACGTATTTTAGCGGCACTCTGCAATCTTTTATATTCTAAATGAATTACTCCCAAATATCTATATGTAAAAAAGATAAACATTGTAAGCTTAGTATTGAACTTTAATTTACTCAATGCCTGACCTATTTCAGTTGTAGAAATAGTGGAAATAAAAACAATTAGTGTAAGCATTATAGAATTACACTTAAGAGTGATTAAAAGGGATTTCATTACTCCCTGATATGTAACATTAAATCCTATTACTGTATATATTACCTGTCCTTTTGCAGTAAATGGAAGTGAAAGCCAAATCAGACAAATAAATAAATTTATTATTAAAAGTCGTTTTAAAACAACGACAATCCGCAAACCGGCAGCAAAAGCTGATACAACAGAAAATATCATCACAGGTATCAGAACAATATAGTTATCGGATACAGCAACCGCAAATGAGACAAGTACTGCAAATATTATTTTACAGCGAGGGTCAATTCGGTGTATTACTGTGTCCATTAGTGAAAAGTTATTGGAATTCAAGTTGTTCTCTTTTTATTTTTTTTAATAAAATGTATAACACCATATGCAATCCAAATAATAATAAGTCCCGCTATAACGTGAAAAACTGAAATTTTAGACGCATTAACTACCGCAGTTTTCTTAATTTTATTATCTGCCACCTGCTTTTGTATTAACTTGCCTGATTTATCATTATATGCCTTAAGCGAAATCTTAAGTTCCTGATATGTAATTTCCCATTCTGCCTTATGTCCCATTCCCACGTACAGCACAATTCTCAATCCAACTTTACTGTTTAATGCTTCAGTAGGTATACTAAACTTCAACACACCTTTAGCATCGGTTTTTCCTTCATAAAGAACCTTATTATTTTGAGAATCATAAACCTTTATATCACCATTATTAATCATTTCTCCAGCTGAATAGAACGATTCTACTGTTATTAAATCACCATCAAGTTCTGCAAACAAATTAACTTTATGAGCCATAATGTTTTTAGAAAGAAGAAAAGAAAAAATAATGATAATAAAGAATAATAAATACTTATGTTTCATGCCTCGACCTTATTTCCTTTTGTTTTGTCAAACATATATAAAATTTCAGGTTTTACTTTTTTGACAAAAGAAATACATGCACATGTAACAATACCTTCAACAAACATCACCGGAATATGAGCGATTAGAGCTAGACCTGCAACAGCTTCAAACTCCTCACCAGAGAACATTAGACAAAAAGCTAAGAGCAAAGCACTTAATACAGTGGCAACAGCTCCACACAAAAATGCAGAAATAACAGCAATAACGGTATATTTATTTTTACCACAATAATAATTCTCATCCACTCGAGACTTACAATTCTGCTTATAACTATCTATAAGAATTAGTCTTCTGAATAAATAATAACAGATAACAGCCGGGGCCGCCATTACCACAGTGTTAGCTCCTAAAGCAGTCAGCCCGCCAAACTGAAAAAGTACTGCCTGTAAAAACAATGCTGTAAGGATGACCGGAACAGCAGCCCAACCTAAAAATATTCCCAACAGACCATTTAGAATAAGATGTATACTGGCCCCGCCAAGGGGGATGTGTACAAGAGAAGCCACAAAAAAAGCCGAAGCAAATATGGCCGTCTTAGGAATATCTTCAGTTTTCGTTTTGGCTAGTCCAACTGCAGTTCCTGCAAATGCAACACACGCTCCACTAATCAGCACAGGAACACTCAATACACCCTCTGCAATATGCATCTGGTTCTCCTTATGTATTCCACGGTTCAAAATTCACCCAAATTATAGCGCCAAGCTCAATATGTATCTCTTTCCCCTGGTAACTTTTCGTTTCCTTAGCTTCAGTTAAAGCTGCAAATCCCCACCATCCGGATGCAGGAGGTGTATAGGTAAAAATCCCGTTTGTATCTGTTTTTACATACTGCATTTCCAGGTACTGATTTTCTGCTTTAATTTTATTACCAACATTATAATAAACAATTTCCACAAGCGTATTCGGTGAAATTTTACCATCAACTTTGACAATACCCTGAAAAGTATTTCCTGCATATATACCAAAAGGCCTTGATAAAGGTACTATTTCCGTCTTCAAGCCAATTTCATCAGACCATCCATCCTCCATTCCGTATGCGGGAACAACAACTTTTGTTATATGCTGAATAAATACTTCCTCCGCCGGTTCCCAATAAGGTTCCGGCACCATATAAAACTGATATGCAGCGGGACGTTTTACTGTATAAATAGATGTCCAGCCTCTACTGCTCATAATTTCTTTCTCTTTCAGCGTACCTGTAAGACTATGCTTCGCTCCATTAAAAAAGACTCCAAATTCCTGAGGTTTATTCATATTCATTCCCTTATACGTAAACGGATGGGAAAATGAAAGGTCCAACTCAACTTTTTTACCGTTATTCTTGGTTATAAAATTCTTAGAAGGAATTATCATACCAAAATGCGCGTAAAGTTCCGACATGGAAAATAACAAAATAAATACACAAAACAAACAAACCTGGATCCAGAATTTAGAATAAACATTTTTTACTTTTTTGTAAGCATAGCTCATTGCATAATCCTTTCTATTTTTTAAAATTTGAAGCAGCGGTA
>CAZGAI010000208.1:0-6899 GCA_964523175.1 uncultured Victivallales bacterium
GGGACAGGAAGAATGCTTCCTGATGGTCATATTGGGAGAGTTGCCGTATACAGACAATGCCGCGGTAAAGGTATTGGTAAGATAATAATGGAAAAATTAATCAGCACTGCTGGAGATTTACATTTATCTGAAGTCTGGCTGTCTTCTCAGTATCACGCCAGGGATTTTTATCGAAAACTTGGGTTTATTGTTTTTGGGGAGATTTACCAGGATGCAGGTATTGACCATATTAATATGAAAAAGAAACTTTAGCAACTACATCACGAGTATCATTATACAAAATTTCAATATATAGATATGGCCATACCGTTAGAAGGGTTGACAAAACTGAGTTTTACTGATAAAACATGTTTAACTTGACCTCTGTAAACCAAAATAATGAAAGAAAAATAATTAATGAAACCATCAAAAAACTATATATCACCGCTTGTTGCATTAATCTTTGTATCTTTTGTTTTAAGGTGCGTTGCCTCATACTATTTAGGGCTTGAAATTGATGAAGGATATTATATTTCTTATGCTTTTGATCCTTCAATAAGCCATTTTGATCACCCTCCCATTGTTGGTTTTCTCGTACAGTTAACAACTTTAAACTTGAGTATTCTTACTGAGTTTGCAGCTAGACTCGGATTTATTATATGTGGTACTTTGTCTTTAATCTTAATTTACTTAATTGGGAAAAAGATTAGAAATCCAAGAACAGGCCTATTTGCTGTATGTATGGCAGTTGCAAACATATATTTTTCTGTATACAGCAGTCTAATAATTATTCCTGATGGACCTCTTGTTTTATTTTCACTAGCTTCTTTTTACTTCTTTCTCAATTTTATAACTGGAGACCCTAAAGAAGCAAAGATCTCGCATATGATTCTTGCATTTTTATTTTTAGGTTTAGCTTTTTATTCTAAATACCTTGCCGCATTTTTGGCATTTGGTGTGTTGCTGTATATTATCTTTCATAACAGGAAATGGTTTGCAAATATTACTATTTATATTTTATCACTTCTTCCTCTGTTTTTTATCGGTTTGATTTTTTTCTGGAATTACAATAATGATTTTATTTCATTCTCTTTTCATGGGACCAGGTTCCATTTGGCACACATTAGGTTTGACCTGATTTTTACTGAGATATTTTCAGAATTAGGTCTATTTAGCCCTATAAATGTGCTTATTACAATTGCTGCCATATATTCATTTCGTAAAAAACGATTTATTTCTTCCTCGTACTTTAAACTTATCCTGTATTGTTCTATTCCAATGATTCTAGTAGTCTGGTTTATCTCACTTTATAATAGAGCTTTCCCTCAGTGGGATGGTCTTTCATATGTCTTCCTGTTTTTGATAGGTGCAGCATTCCTTGATGAGGTTCTTAAAAGTATTAAATTTCCGATAATATATGCTTATGCAATGTTGTTTGTAATGGGGTTAGCTATTTTGATTGTTCATCAGGGCTATTTTATTTCTAATGGATATATTCCTGACTTACCTAACTCCCAATATACAAAGTCTGTATTTGAACCTCCGAATCCTAAGAAGTGGGTAACGGAACTAGGGGGAAATGATCCTACCTTGGTAATGTATGGATGGACGAAAGCCAATTCAATTTATAAGAACTTTATTTATAAACATCCTAAATATAAAGATTACCCTTTGGTGACAATGAAATATTTTCCAGGTGGGCAGACTGATTTTTATATAGCACTTCCGGACAAGAAAAACCTTATAGCATGTGGCCCGTTACAAAATATTCGTGGATATTATTTTGTAAATAAAAGAAGAAAGAAGTTAGTAAAAGGTGAAAATGCCCTTTATATCGCCCTAAGCCACGTATTCAGTGACCCGGATAATTATTTTAAGAATGGATATAAATATTTTAAAGATGTTAAAATATTATATAGAGCTCCTATCTACAGGAACGGTAAAATTATGGAATTTATGTTTATATATGAGCTGATAGATTTTACCGGGAAACAGGAAGAGGCCGAACCTATTCTACAGCAGAGCTGAATTTCTTGATGAACTGAAGCTTTTAGCAACATAGATTCAATATTAACTGGATTTTTCTTGTGAATATATGTCAAACCATAAAATAGATCCATGACAGAAGAACTATATATGATGCAATGGTTACAGGTATCCCATATGAGGCAAATTTCCAGAATGAAATATTTACACCATATTCCTTGGCCCCTTTTACGACTATTATAGTAGCAACACTTCCGATAAGCAGCATGGTACCGCCCAAAGTGTTTGCCAAAGCCAGAATATATCCGTTTACAGGGTTAGTTAGGTCGACTAGGTGTACAAGCAGCATTACTGTTGCAGAGTTGTTGATTAAGTTGCTTAGTACGCCTGTTGATAATGTTAAAATATATGGATTATTAAGATTTAAACCATGGCTGCTTAGCCATTGGAGTGCTGCTTTGCCAAGACCTATATCATGAAAAGCTCCGACTACAACGAATAAACCTATAAACAGTATCAGCAGTTGCCAGTCAACTAATTTTAGCACATCTTTACTCTCAAGCTTATGACTGCATAATAGTAACCCGGCTATGACAAGTGCAACCAGGTAACGAGGTAAAGGAGTAAAAAAAAGTATTATTATAACAACTAATGCCGTAACTCCTTTTATTGTGCGCCATGTGTGCAAAGGAGTAGGGTCTTCTTCTGGAGGCACAAAGTTTTCGTCAACTTTCAGTGCGAAATGTTTTCTGCCTGTAAATAGTATTATAAGGTAGGCTGTTACCATGGATAAAGATGCGGGTACTATAGCAAAAAGCATGTATTTACCAAAACTGAGGTGAGCTATTTCGCCGATGAGGACGTTCTGTGCGTTACCTATTATTGTAATCGAGCACCCAATGCAACTTGCTATAGGCAGAGCTATTAGGAATGGAATTGGATTGATTCTTTTACGCAGAAGAGATATTGTTATGATGGGTGTAAAAGCAAGACAAACTACATCGTTATTAAGAAATGCAGATAATAGTCCGGCTGAAATCATTAAAAGTAGTAAAAATAGAGCTGGTTTTGACATAAATCTTGAAATTATCTGCGCTGCTCTGTGATAAAATCCAGCACGCTGTAGCTGACTCGAAATTACCATTAACCCAAAAAGAAGCAGTATTGATTCGAAGTTTACATCTTTTATTGCCTGTGGGAGAGAGGAACACCCAAAGGCCATCATTGCAATCCCGCCGAGTAAAGTAATTCCCGCACGGTCTAATCTTATTCCCCAGAACCCTCCGGCTGCAATTCCTATGTATGTCAGGATGAATATTATAAGAGTTGCTGTTGTAGTAAAGTCCCATGTTATAGCCATAATAATCTCCTCTTAGGAAATAAGATTCTCGATTACCCAGCCCCTTTGTTCCCCTCCCGGGAGGGGATTGCCTGTCCGCCAAAGTCTTGACTAAGGGGGTGGTGGGGTACTCAACGTTCCAGCTTCCCTCCGGTGCGGTAGTGTCAATATTCAACAGTTGAAATTTAAAAAATTGAAATATCAGTTTTTTCGGGAACTATAATTTGTGCTTCTACTTTTACTATACTGTGGAGGCCTTGATGGTTTAGTGTATACGAGCATTTCAGGCTCAGGCTGGATGCTTTTTATTTCTGCTTCTAATGTTTTTTCCAGTTCAGGTATAATGTATGCACCGTATTCGCAGATAAAGCTTATGGCTTTACCCTTTCTGCCGGCTCTGCCGGTTCGGCCAATTCTATGTACATAGTCTTCTGGCTTATCAGGAAGATCATAATTTATTACATGTGAAATATCATCGACATGAATGCCTCTAGATGCTACATCTGTAGCGATAATAATAGGAATGGTTCCATTACGAAAACCTTCCAGCATACGCAGTCTTTTCTTCTGTGGCACATCTCCTGAGAGTACATCACATTGAAGATTATGCCGTTGTAAAAAAGATTTTATTCTAATGGTGAAATCACGTCTATTCACAAAAATAAGTGCTTTCTTGACATTGTCATTTTTAAGCAGCCATAATAGCAGATTTTTCTTTTCATCCTGTGTAACGGAATAACAAACCTGTTCAATTAAGTCAGCAACAATCTTTTCCGGTTCAATTTCTATCATAACCGGGTCAATCTGCCAGTTTTTAACTAAACGCATTATATCTTCAGAAAGCGTTGCGCTAAAAAGCATTGTCTGTCTTTTGCCTGCCTGAGGTAGTTGGGATGTTATTTTACGAACGTCCGGGATAAACCCCATATCGAGCATTCTATCAGCTTCATCAATAACAAATATTTCTGTTTTTGACAGTTTAAGAACACTGTTTCTCGAATAATCCAGCAGTCTACCGGGTGTTCCTACAAGAATATCTATATGCTTCTGCAGGGACATTTGTTGTTTTTGGTAGTCCATACCACCGTAAACAACCGCATTGCTTAAACCACAGTATTTTCCCAGCTCTTCGGCATCTTCAAAAATTTGAATAGCAAGTTCACGTGTTGGTGCTATAATTAAGACGCGGTTGTATCCCGGAGATTTTATTTTTGGAGGGTTGTTAAGTAAATGTGTAAATATGGAGATAAGAAATGCGGCAGTTTTTCCTGTTCCAGTCTGTGCTTTGCCGGCAATGTCTTTGCACTCAAGAATATGCGGTAGACACTTTTCCTGAATAGGAGTGCAGTATTTGAATTCCGCATCCTGCAGTCCGCCTAATATTTCTTTCTTTAGTGGAAAATCAGTAAAACGGACTTTACCATCCTCTTGGGGGATATCTATTAATTCCGGCAGTTTTTTAGGGATACTTCTTCTCTGTTGTTTAGGCTTTGAATAAACTTCTTTTTTAGTGTCGGAGTGTTGTTTCGGTGCAGTATGCGGTTTTTTAGTATACGTTTTCTTTTTAGTATGATTTATGCCGGCGTTATTGCGTTGTGTTACTTCTTTTTCTCTCTTCTTGTGGTCAATAGAGTAGTTATGAGTGGTAGGAGGTGTGGATGAATCTTTTTTTAACAGTTTCTTAATTTTTCTTTTAATGAATGTAATCAAATTATATTTTACCTTATGTTTTATTGTATTGAAATTAGTTTTATAACTTACAGATAGACAACAATATCATATTTCTCATTAAAAGAAAATAATAAAACAAGTTTAACCTGTAATAATATGTATTTCAAATTTGCTCAATTTTTTCCAGTGCGATACCGCGTGAGCCTTTAAGGTAGACAATATCTCCTAGTTTTAATTCATTCTTAAAAAAAGAAGCCGCTTCATCTGAATTATGAAAGGTAGAGACGGGTTTCAAACCATTAAGAGAGACGGGTTTGAAATCCGTCTCTACGACATCATGCATAATTGCTCCAACACCGTATATTTGAGAGCAGGGGAGTTTGTTGATTGCATATTCAATAATTTCCTTGTGTAGATCAGGTGCATTTTCTCCAAGTTCAAGCATATCTCCAAGTATAACATAAAGATGTTTATTTGTGTTGGGCATAGCATTTTCTAGAATTTCATATAGCCAGTCTATTCCGGCTTTTGTGCTGTTTGGATTAGCGTTGTAGGCATCGTTTATCCAGGTAATGCCATTTCTTTTATTGATTCTCATTCTCATGCCTGAAATTTTACAGGTTTGGAGTGCGGCAGTAATGTTTTTAGGTGCAATACCGATAGCTGTAGCCACAGCTGTCGCAGCAGCAGCATTGCTGAGTTGATGTATGCCTGGAATTGTCCACAAGACTCTTTTGCAGATATTTTCTGTTTTCCATCGTAATTCAAATTCACAATTCTCAATGTTTGAATGTAGGTGTTCCCAAGAGATATCTGTAGAGACGGTTTTCAAACCCATCACATTTCCAAATGTTATTGTTTTACAGTCGCCTATTTTTTGTAAAAAAATATTGTTGTTGCTGTATTCCGATGGAATAATTGCAATACCATCATGTGGATTGTTATATGCGGTAAAAATGTTTGTTTTTTCTTTAATAACACCATTGATATTTTTGAAATATTCAAGGTGTGACGGGCCTATTGAAGTTATAACAGCTATATCAGGATTGGCTATTTTTGTTAACTGGCTAATTTCTTCCGGATGATTTGAACCCAATTCGATGACAGCAAATCTATGTTTTTCAGTCAGGTTTAATATATTTTGAGGAACGCCTATTAAGTTATTTGTGTTGGCTTTAGTTGTGTAGACACTTTCTTCTCCAAATTCAGAAGAAAGGATACAGGATAGTATATCCTTTGTGCTTGTTTTGCCATTACTGCCAGTTATTGCTATTAGGGTTAGTTTTTTTAAGTATTTTCTATGGAAATTTGCTATATCCTGATATGCTTTCAGGGTATCCTGTACCTCTAAAACTGGAATGTTTGATGGTATATTCTCTAATTTATATTTTCCTTTTGCTAAACATAATGCTGTAGCTCCGGAGTCAATAGCTTCTTTAAGAAAGTTATGGGCATCAAAACTTACACCTGATAAGGCAACAAACAGAGCATTATTATTATCTGTTCTGGTATCGGTGGAAATAGAAGATATTGGATTAATATTACAACTATCTTTATTCATATCCAGATTATGCCATTGACCAGAGGTTGCGGTTAGTAAATCAGAGTATGTGAATATTATTGTGCTCATTTTTTTTCCGTTGTATTATAAATTCATTGATTTGTTTTGAAAGAAATGTTTTTAAACCCGCCTTCATGTATGTTACGTATCTGAATTATTCTAGGAATAATGATTTGGTATAATTCTATAAATATAGTCAATTTTGTTTTTCGATGGCAAATATCTATCAAAGAATTTCTGAGATTTCCTTTTTATTGAAAGTATACATGTTTCTATTATCTGTAAAAATAATTTTCTCTATTTTATATGGATTTAGTAAATAGCTTGATAATTCTGATGTGCTAATTTTTCCAAAGATTAATG
>CAZGAI010000209.1:0-6889 GCA_964523175.1 uncultured Victivallales bacterium
GTATCTATCTTTACGGATATAATTGTTTTCCCGCCAGTTTAAAATTAACAAAACATGATCATCAAAAATACAAATAAAATCTTTTGCATGTAGAATTTTCAGGTCGTCTGGTGATGATCCTAACATCTTCATAACCATGAAATGTTCACAATAACCGTCATCATCCGCATGCATACCTAAATGAAAATAAAGCAGCTGTGAACTATGGGGCATCATTAGGAATCTACTGCTCCCTGTTATAGACACGTTGAACATTCGTTTGTTTCTCATGTTCAAGTCCTTATTTTGGTTTCGGCTTTTTTATCTTCGGCTTTTTCCTTCTCTACCAAGCGAAAAACACTTACATATTTTGGTTTGGCCTGTTCGAGCTTCCTGCAGGTGAATGTATCAAAGAAGAATTCCTTTCCAGGCTTGCTGTTTTCTTTAAGTGTAGCAACATAAGCATGTGAAGCTTTAAGTCTTTTGCCGCAGTATTTACAACGTCCATCACCCCATGATGCGGACTTTGGCTCTTTTACTTCCGTCTGATAAGCTTCTGCTGTAATTTCGCAGTCTCTGAGAGCATCATGTGCGCCGGTATAGTCTATTCCGTGCAACTCGGCAATTGCCTTGAGAGACGTAGAACGAAACGGACGGATATACTCTTTCAGGTTGAAAGCGTCATTTATTGCCTGGGCCTGTATTTTTGTGTCCCTGATCCTGCCTGTATGAAAGATCTCTTCAAACTGATCATGATTGTAATACTTCCGAAGAAAACTCAAATCAAAAAAAGCGTTCTGGCAAAGCGGCTCAATTTGTCCTATCCCGTATTTCGCTTTCCATATTTCAAAATGAATTTTTGCATCTGAAAAGCATGACAGTCCCTGGGTAATATCAAGCCCGTTGACTTCCAGCGCCTTTTTATCTGCTCTTTCTGGGAACTGTGCTTTAATTCTGACATTAAACGGCTCAATGGTTGTGTCTGCTTCAAATTTATCTGTAAGGGGCAGTATCGCCCATTGTATGATCTCATGATAATCATGATTTAGGCCTGTTGTTTCAAGGTCTACTGTGCATATTGTTGTTTTCATTATTTACCTATATTTTTATTTTTAGTTTATTCAGTTTTGTAAGAAGATTTCTAATTTGCGTGCCATTTATTGATTCAGGATCATCATAGTAAATGTTTTCTATGTCGCTCCTTGCTCCTTCTTCCCATTTATTATAATAAATATGGAAAGCAATAAGGTTAACATGAGGACTTATAGAAACAAAAACATGATGCATATCCTCCGCGTTTACCTTTATTGCCGTGTTTATAAGTTTTTTGATTGCTGATCCTATCATTTTTATATCTTTCTTTCTGTAGTGGTTTTGTTTTTTTTCAAACTACTACATTTGTTTGCAACACATCTGTTTTATTTTATTACTCAATTATGGCTGTTATTTTTGATTTGATTTTATTAGCAAATTTTATATCTAAATCGTTTTCGGAAATATTAAGATTAATCATTTCTTTGGTTGTAATAAATCTGGCTTCTTCTTTAGCCAGTTGTAAAATTGCATTTTCCTTTTCAGTTTCGCTTATTGCTATTCCTTTTTCTAAGTTTTTTACTGCTGCTTTAAGTACTGAGAGAGCGTTGTTTATTATTTTTTTACTCTTTGTCATTTTTCTACCTGTTCCTTATTGTTGATTATATTTTTCGCTTATTTTATTTTTTTGTTTATCTTATTAAATATTTTTGAACGGCATCACGACATAAGAGAAAGTCCGCTTGTGGTTACAAAACAATACTCCTGAGTAGTTTTCTGGAACATGCATTTGAAGTAGTTCACCGCTCAATGAATTAACAAGAGTGTCAATGCTTGAAGTAGAGAGATAAAAAAGCTCCTTAGAATGCCTAAAGCAGTCAATTGTCATCAAAGCTTGAGTGACCTGTTTTTTTTCCAGGTGGTATTCTTCCTGAAAGATATTTGTACGTTGAATAATATGCGAGTAATTCGGATATTCTTTGGTTTCAATACATTTCAAAAGAAGTATCTTTGGACCGATTTTATAATGGTCATATAAACCGGGTTCAAGTTGTTCCATTATATGTACAATTGAAAGCTGTCTACCATTGGTGCTGACGAGTTTGCTTTGACTGTTGTCTTCTGTAGATGCTTCAACTTTGATTTTTGTGATTGCTCCGCAGCCATCTTTTGAAACAGTTGAAATTAAAAAATTTATGTATTTATAATTTTGATGATGTTTGTCAAAAATTATTCTATCTGTCATTTTTATACCTTTTCTGTAGTAGTTTTGATTTTATTTCAAATCACTACATTGTTATAATTTGATAATTTTTCTAAATATTTGAGTTCTGATTCAATGTCCGGACAGGGTTTTCTAGGGTTGTTTTCAGAAAAATATTCAATAACCCCGTTACGGATCTGATCAGTAGAAACATTCGACAGATTATCGCTTAATTCGGCAGTAATAACTCTGGTCAATGTTCCTTTTTGGAATTTATCCGGGTAATATTTACCACCCTCAACTCTGCGGGCTGTCCTACGTGATATTTCACTATGACTCAGATCAAAAGCATCCATCTTTAAACCAGTCTCTACATCTACTCTGTAGTGAATCAGCTTCATGGCTGCTCTATAGTTTCAATTACTCTTCCTAATGACAGAGCGTGTTCAAATTCCATGTTTGCGCCCTTGGAATCTTCCCAGCCTTTGAGCAGATAAAGCACATCAGCAATGCTAACCATTGGAAGACATAATGACATGTATTGTTTGTGAGTTAGGCCGTCCGGGTGATATGCCGGGTTAAGAATTACCGCATCCGGATATTTCTTTTTAAGTTTTTTCTCGGCTGCGAAAAATGCCGGACGGTTATAATCCTCATAGTGGGTCATGGGACCGTAAAGGTATATGATTTCGTTATTCATTATTTCCTCTTTTCTTCTTTTCCGTACAATTATTTGCTTTTGGTTTTTATCTTGTTAAGTTATTTAGATGCAATCATCCATACACAAAATATTGAGATCCATAGCAAAAAGATATGAATTTGAAATACCACTTCTGCTAGCCATCGCTTCATTCTGCATTTTTTATCAAGAAACATCCTTACTCCCCATCTGTGGCCAATATACCAGTAAATTCCTATTCCTATTGAAACTATCAATTTCACTAAACATTGGTTTGTTATCATGGTTTATTATCCTTTATTTAAAGCATCGGTTCATTCGACATAGTTCAGGCTTTCTGTTCAACCGCAAAGGGCTTCCGTTCTGTCCTGTTTGTAGAAAACAATTGATCTACGACAAAAAACAGCATGGCTTTTTCTGCCTTAAATGTAAGCCTGGTGTAATTCTGCTTAACACTGAACAATTCATGAATATATACACGAAGATCTGTGGTAAATAACCCTTTAACATCAGCCCACCGCCTCTACAGGTTCGTAATGAGCAAGTCCTGATGAACAAATGTCCCATTTCTTATTAATGACCGCCGAATACCTGGTTAGTAAGTTGAAAAATAAATCAGGTGAAAAATTCTCCACAGATAAATGATTGCAGCCATTAAATCTTATTTGTGTCAGCTCTTTTGTTAACCAACATATTGCGTTCAATTCTTCAGGTTTTAATCTTTTTTCATCTTCTTCTTTATTCATATTGCCAGCCTTTGCCCAGGTTGTAGTTTCCTATTCATTTTATTCCCCCTAGTCTGTCAAGCCAAAATCATTAAGAGCCGCATACAGTGACTCGTTTGTGAGTTCTGCAGGATCATATTTTATTTCTGTGTTTGCCATTACTTCGACCGTTGGCCCCTCTTCGTCAATCATCATTGAGGGCCGTACATGATCAGGATCAAATTTCAGGGTGCTTTTGTAGTTCATATTGCCAGCCTTTCTCCAGTTTGTAGTTTTTGAAGAAAGTACATCTGACCTTTGCCGGTAAGGAGGGTTGTTGTTTTAAGAATGTTTTTTGTAATTGTGTGAATCACATTCTCTCTGACCTCAAACAATCCCTGTTCTACATAACGCTGAACAGGAACATTATATTCACGTCCTCTTTTGATTAGATATCTATTTACCCTGAACCACTCAAAAAGCTTGTTTCTGCCAATTTTGATACCTTCATTTTTCAGAAGTTTGGCAAATTGACCGATTGTTATTGAATCTGAAGAATTCTCAACAGCTTTGGCGAATTCTGTATAAGGCCTGTCTGTTGTTATCTGTAGTTGAAGTTGGTTTTTAGCAGTGGCAAGCTGATTGTTTTCTTTTACTTTGCCGAGCAGCTGTTCAAGTGCTTGTTCGTAGTTTTGAGGTAGTGAGTATTGCGTTTGCTTTTCAAGTTCTTCCCAGCGTTTCAAAACCTTAGATCTTAACTGAATTGAATAACCGGTTAGAAGCACTGTTAATTCATGATGCGGTAGAAAATATTGTTTTCTGTTTTCTCCTTTTGCATCTTTATAGACCGCCCCAAACCTGGGGACGTTAATTTATCCATATAACTCGTTTAACATTTTTTCAATATCTCTAATTACATGGTCGTGTCTTTTATTTGTCTGTTCAGCAATCTCACGACTGCTCATTGTTTGTTTTTTGAAATTAAGTAGTTCATTCATGTTTGATATCTGTCCTAATTGTTCTGTTGAGGAATAGGCTGGACGTTAAATGCATTGCGCCACGTGAGTTTTATTTTGTGTTTTTTAGCCCATGTATCTATTTCAGAACGAACTGCGGTTAGATTTTTTTTGCCATCAGGGTCTATTATTTTTAATGTTCCATTTTTACCTTTACGTTCTACAATAAGACCATTAGACAGCTCAATTTTTGAACTAGCCTTACCTAGTGAACCAGTTCTTTTAAAATTATCAGGCTTGTATCTATCACCGAGTAGCGTCCACATTATTGTATCAAGGATACTTGTTTTACCTTGACAGTTTTTACCACCTACGATTAAAGAATCACCTGCTAAATCAATTTCTACACATTTTATTCTTTTGATATTCTGTATCTCTAATGATGTTATTTTGACTGACATATTATATTCCTTTCTTTTTTATTGATTTTATGATATTGCATTTTAGCTTGTAAATAAGCGTTATGTGCGAGAACTGGACAGTCGTATAAACCGAGGTGTATCCGTTTGCCGTTTTTTGTCTTGCCTTTTCTTCCAGCATAAAATGATTTTGTACCCTTGTTCCACTGTGCATACCACTTGTGTTGATTTAGCTCTTCGTAATCTTCATCATCAACAATTGCCGCTTGCCCTTGTGTTAGTTCAATCAGCTTCATCTTTTGTATTTTTCCTTCTGCATTGGCCGCAGATTCCTTTATTTTTTCTATATACGTATTTACTTAGTAATGCGTTGTGGCATTGAGAGCACCACTTACGCTTATCAAGCTTTGATTTTATCCTCATGCCTAAATCCTCTTAGGCATCTGGTCAGTGTTGATTTGAGAAATACAATCATTACAAGCTGTCCACTTCTTTTTAGCTTTTTTGATTATAAACAATTTAGGGAGTGGTACTACTTTGTTGCAGGTGAAACAAAAAGCTGTATCCCACACTTAATCTTATTGTTTCCTATTAATTGTCTTACACTATCTATCGACCTAGATATATTACTGAGCTGAAGTGAGTTTTTTACAAAAGTATTTTTCTTTGCTCCCATTTGAATTTCCTTACTTAAGGGTTAAGTTTATGTTAAGGGTTTTTATCGGCATAGGTTCGTAAGCTGTCCGATAAACGTATCTTGTTTGACGATTAAGCATTAAGCTTGTTTGCTGTGACTTGATCGTCTTTTTCTTCTTTCTTCCGAATATTAGCAATTGCTGTTTCCTCCAATTCGAGTAATATTTCATCAACGGCTTTTCTTCTGTAGTATTTGCATACTCCTTTCTTTGTCTCTAGTAATGGATTTGTAAGTACAGGAAAGTAGCCAGCGTTAATAATTTTAAGCGCTGCACTTCTTTTCCAAGGCACATAAAGGGCAAGCTGTTCTTTGCTGAGATAGTCCAACTCCTTTAAATCTCCACGAGTGTATGTTCGTTTAACTGTCATAATCCTCCTTAACTTTTAATTATTAATTCTCTTAACCAGCCTGATGAGGTTCATTACCTGTCTTTCAAGGTTTGTTATTCGTACCTGCTGCAATTCAATCAGCTGTTTATTTTCTGTGCTTCGGTCCATGGGTTACTCCTGTCGGTTATGCGTTTAGTTGATATACGTTCATAGATGAGAACAGCATTGGTTGATACAGCATTGTGCCATCGGCAAGTAGAATTGGGGATTCTTTACGTTGAGTCCAGTTTGAAGGTGTTGTATAATAGGAAGATCTACGAAGGTTAATTTTATCTTTGTATCCGTAGTGATACTTAGGACCGATACGGTTTATTGTGTCCATGCGTTCTTCGGCTAGTTGTCTCCAGTGTGAAGCATTTTCTGCAAGTTGTATTTGTTGGTCTTGGATTGTTTCGATAGCTTTATCAAAAGCACGAATATATTCAAGTTTGAATTGATGAGCCTTCTTTCCAGTAAAACCCATTACTAAGAGAACAAATCCATTTTTGTCCATTTTGTAAAAGGGTGCTTTATTAGTTTTCCCATTAGCAAGTTTGTACTCATATTCAAAGAATCGAAAATTCGATTCTTTGACTGTCCCTTGACTTATAAGAGATCTAATTGATTCTAAAACCCTAGAATGTGGTTTAGAAAAATACTAGCAACCTTTAGACTGTCGGTCACTACCTCATTTGATTCTGTTATTTTTATTATTTCTTTCATTATACTTTTTTCTTTCTTGAATGCCTTACCTTATGTTTATTATGTTTGTTTTTGGATAAATTTTTTTACATTAGTTTTTTAGCTTTAAGTCCAGCAATTAATAAAGATGTAATAAAATATCTTTTTTT
>CAZGAI010000210.1:0-6879 GCA_964523175.1 uncultured Victivallales bacterium
CATATTTACAATATAGCAAGATATCCTATCTTTTAAACTTTATGCGTAACATGAGTTAATTATTGTTTGAGCCTTATGTTTTTCCTGCGGTTAATCAACGTTTCTGGTCTTTTATTATTTTAAATGCTTTATCGAAATGCTGTTTTCTAATAATAAAATTTTTATCTGAGTATTCAGTTTTACTATTTTTAGGAAGTTTTTCAATAAACTCACGTATTGCCAGCATAGAAGCCTTTCTGCATATAAGTTCGATATCAGCACCGACCATACCTTCTGTTATTTCAGAAAATTTCTTTAAATCTATATCTTTAGCAATAGCTTTATTTTTAGTATGAATCTTAAATATATCTTCCCGTGTTTTCCTGTCAGGAGGAGGAATTTCAAAGAGGAGATCAAATCTCCCACTTCTGAGGAGTGCCGGATCGATCAGGTCAACTCTATTTGTTGCGGCAAGAACCAGCACACCTTTAAGTTCTTCAATACCGTCCATTTCCGTAAGAAACTGGCTTATTACGCGTTCTGTCACATGTGCATCTGTTGAGCTTGAACCTCTTTTCGGAACAAGACTATCGATTTCATCGAGAAATAGTATTGTAGGTGCTGCCTGTTTTGCCTTCTTGAATATTTCTCTTACACCTCTTTCGGATTCTCCAATATAACGATTTATAATTTCAGGGCCTTTGACGAAGATAAAATTTACACCGCTCTCATTAGCTACAGCTTTAGCCAGGAGAGTTTTTCCAGTTCCGGGTATCCCGTGCAGGATAATTCCTTTTGGAGGAGATGTATTTGCTTTTGCAAAAATATCTGAATACTTGAGCGGCCATTCAACGGCTTCTTTTAATTCTTCTTTTATATTTTCAGAGCCGCCAACATCTTCCCATTTCACATCAGGAACCTCTACAAACACCTCTCTAATAGCTGATGGTTCCACTTCTTTCATAGCTTCATAAAAATGATCCATTGTTATTTCAAGTGACATAAGAGTATCATAAGGGATATCTGCCTTTTCAAAATCGATTACAGGAAGTATTTTTCTGAGCGCCGCCATTGCGGCCTCCCTTGCAAGAGCCTCCAGATCTGCGCCGACAAAACCATGTGTAATTTCTGCTAATTTGTTTATATCAACGCTTTCTGCCAAAGGAATTCCTCTGGTATGTATCTGCAGTATATGCAGCCTTCCATGTTTGTCAGGAATAGGTACAGATAATTCTCTGTCAAATCGTCCAGGCCTTCTTAAAGCGGGATCAATTGTGTTCGGTATGTTAGTAGCACCGATAACAATAACCTGTCCACGGGATTCCAGGCCGTCAAGAAGAGAAAGAAGCTGGGCAACAACACGTCTCTCGACCTGTTTTTCCCCACCCATATCTTCACGTTTCGGAGCAATTGCATCTATTTCGTCAATGAAAATTATAGCAGGCGCGTGTTTCTGAGCGTCTTCAAAAATGCTTCTGAGACGGCCTTCACTTTCACCATAAAATTTACCCATTATTTCCGGTCCGGAAATATGAGTAAAATAAGCGTCAGTTTCATGAGCTACAGCACGGGCAGTTAATGTTTTACCTGTTCCCGGAGGACCATACATAAATACACCCTTAGGAGGATCTATCCCAAGTCTTTCAAAAACCTGTGGAAACCTTAAAGGAAGCTCTATCATTTCTCTTATTCTCTGAAGCTGAGGCCCCAACCCCCCTATATCTTCATAGGAAACTGCAGAAGATCTTTTTTTTTCTTCCGAGCCGCCTTTAACAGATTTCATTTTTATTATAGTTTCACTGCTTATCTGGACAACTCCGCCCGGAGCGGTTTCTACTACCTTGAAATCACGACTTTTGGAGCCAAACAGTGTTGCTCTTATTAGATCGCCTTTTAACGCGGCAAGACCGTCAATAAGAGAACCTATATATTTCGTATCATCTGAGCTTCTGAGTCCACTGTAAACTGTAAGTGGTTCCAGTGTAATTCTTCTTGCTGCATTATGTTCAACCGGACAAATCATAATTTTTTCATCAAGTCCGGCATTGGCGTTTTCTCTGACGATTCCATCTATCTGGATGATTTTTTTTCCTCTATCGTCTGAGTAACAGGGCATTACCTTTACTACGGTCTTTCTTTTGCCTTCGATTTGTACAATATCGCCGAGACTCAGGCCGAGTTTTTCCATATCCTTGGGGTCTATTCTTGCAATACCTCTTCCTACATCTTTTGATAATGCTTCCTGTACTTTTAAACTCAATGCTTTTGCATTATTGCTCATAATTTTCTACTCATTGTTAATTTAAAATTACCTGACGATATTATCGCTCGGAGAAATAGGCTCTATAGGACTCATAGGACCTATAAGACATATAAAACAAAATTGTCTTCTTTTCACCAATCGTTAATTAGACGCAAAATTTTGCGTTTCTACTGTTCGCCGCCCACAGATTGGCCGCAAGCATTGCGCCCCTACAGTTCACTGATTCCACTACTTCTTTATATTTATTTCCAGGATACCGTTTTTATATATACTTGTCATATTTTCAGCTTTAAGGGATTTTGTCACAAGCAGAACTTCTTTTGCATATTTCTTATGTCCGCTTTCAGCGGTAAGTTCTAAAATATCATCCTTAAGCTCCAGTTTAATATCTTTCTTACTGACACCAGGCATTTCAACAATTATCATAATTTTATCTTTTTCATCAAAAACATCAGTTATAGGTTCGCGAACTTCTTCTACCTTCGGCCCTTTTGGTGTTTTTTTGATGTTACCAAACGGTTCAACTACGGTTTTTCCCCCAGCAGAATTTTTAACTGAAAAGCCGTAAACGCCTTTCATACCTTTTTTTAGACCGTCTAAATCTATCTTACCCTCTTTGTTTATTTCACCACTGGCATCCTGCAGTTTACCCGCAAGATCAACCAGTTTTTCAATGCCATTAAATAAACCGCCAATGCCAAAATCTAAATCCAAGCCTTTCTTGTCTTTTCCCATTGTTCTTCTCCCTAAAAATTAATTCAGTTATACAGAATTTTGCTTTTTAACATGTTCATAGCCAACAGAATTATACAAGCCAGTAAAACAAAAAAACAAAAACAAGATTTATCTTGTTAATATTCAATTTTTTGAATATCTAGGCCATCTTTATCTTCCTTGTCGTCATTTAATTCTCCGGCAACCATATATTTTCCTTTGGCGGTTATTTTACAGGACGAATGTGTAAAAAAACCGATATAATCCTTTTTTTCCAGTGACTTACATAACATGTATGTATAAGTAATTTCAAATTTGGATTTACTGCTGATTTCCTTTACAGTCATCACACTGTTTTTCTGCCATAATATTTTCAGTATATTTAATTCACTTGCTGTCATATCAGTTATCAGTTCCTCCTATGCTAAAGCTTTGGCGGATAAATATCAGTTATCGAGCATCCCGTCTTCAGGCTGCGTTCTACGAACTACGACCCGACACAGTCACTGCGCTACACCGTGGCAAGCGAGTATCGAGTTTCAATAATCTATATTAGTGATTTTTTTGTATATTTCTTTTTAACCGTCTTTTTTCTATTTGACAAATACTCTTTCTGACGTTTTTCTTTAGCTGAATTATTTTTTAATACGAACTCTTTTCCTTTTTCCGTGAGAGTTCCAAGCCCTCTGAATTCATAAAAAACCAAATAACCCGCTCTTTCAAGTCCCTTATATATCACAAAAGCGTAATGATCACTTATTTTTAAACATATTGCTAAGTGATGAAAGTACAGGCTGGTTTTTTCTTTTCCAAAATATGTTAGTGTTTCACGCTCCATGCTAGTCATTTGCTGTACCGATTTTCAGATATAAGTAAAAGATGATTAGTTACCAGAAGATGTCTGTGACTTCTTCTATTTCCTAAACTACTGCTCTTTACTAAACGCCGACGGGTGATTAAATCTACAGATCACAACTCACTGTCGATTATTAAAGTTAAAGCATAAAGCATGCCAAAGAACAAAAAAGTTAATATCCAAGTTCGGAACAGAGTATCAAGGAGAAGAGCAAAAGCAAGGTATAGCGCCTTTTTGTCTCTGCTTATATATCCATTTTCGAAACAACCTGTCTTTTTTTTCTAAAATTTTTCGTTTCCGTATTTATTACCGTGTACTGCCAACAGTCTTTATTTTCTATTCGATCGGCAATCCGCAATCAGTCTATTGCTCACTAATCACTGGCATCAAGGATCCCGTCTTCGCTGTGCTACGCCGTGGCGGGCGAGTTTCGAGTATTCAAAAAGTTTTCCATTGAGCGCGGTCTTCCAAGTATCTTTTCATGCCGCTTTGAGACTGTTGCTGATGTTTTTCCGGCTTTTCGCCTAATAACACCCAGCCTTTATAAGCAATCCTAACCTTACCGTTATTAAAAACATCAATAATATCGTGCCGTCCCATATCGTTAAGTATTACTCTGATATATCCTGAATCAAAACCCATTTTTGAAGCAATTTTTCTTGAAGAAGACTCACCGTCCGCATCCTTTAATATCTTCAAAATTTTATTTTCGTTGGGAGTTGGCATTTTACATTAATCCTTATAGTCTAAATTTAAATAAGTTTCCAGCTGGCGTGTTTTTTTAATTATTGCTAAATTTTCGCGTCTAAGCCTACGCCTTTTTAAAGCGGTCTCGTTTCTTTTCAGCCTGATTCTATCTTTTATTCTTTCACAAAAAAAGGTGGTTGTTGAAACAGACATTGCCGTTCTTGCATTACTCATGGTTCTAATATCGTCAGATGTTTTAGGCATAATAAAGCTCCTTTAATACTCGATGCTCGACCTGTCCGCCATAGTCCCGCAAATACGTGGACGTCGACGGATGCTCAATACTTGATGCTCGTAGTCCTTGATCTGTACTATTTTCTTTTTGATAACACTTTAAGCGCGATTAAAGACCGGTGTTCATTTCTAACAGGTTAGCTTAGTTTAGCTTCTAAAGCTTCAAGTCTTTCCTTCAATGCCGCGTTTTCTGTTTCCATTTCAGTGGCTTTGGCGTTTGTTGAAAGATAGGGATCCTGCTGCCACCAGTTAATACCCATTTCCATAGCTTTATCTACAGAAGCGATTAAAAGACGGATTTTTATATTCAGCAGATCAACATCGGCAAGCTGTATCTTTATATCACCGGCAATTACAATACCCTTATCCAAAACTCGTTCCAGAATATCTGCCAGGTTTGTACTTTGAAGTGAATGTGTAACTTGATTACTCATATTTTATACCTCTAGGATTTATTCTTCTTCGTGCTCTTCTTTACGTCCGTAAGATATTACTTCCATATCCTCAGTCAGTTCAACTATATATAGATTTCTGTCCAGAACATTTGTTGACAGTCCCAGTGATTTAATAAAAGAGCTGTCTTCATAAATTTCCGCTTCCCCAATCCAGCCCCCTTCATCTGCTTTCTTTACTTTCAGCAACTGTGCGGCAGAACCTATATGTTCCTCAAGAAACTCCTTAATTGTCTCTTTTGCGACAACTATTGTCATTTTTTTCTTTTCCATTATCTATATCTCCAATAACTAACAAGATATACCTTGTTTTTGTCTTTTTACTTTTTTTGTTCAACGTTTCAGTCTTCACTGCGCAGCGACAAGCAGAGTTCAACATTCAGTGTTCAGTCATTCGTCTTCAGCCTGCCGAGGCGTAGCTGAAAGCAGAGACTGGTCTCTGGTCTACTCTTCTCTGCGTTAAGCTTTCTTTGTTATGACACCGGCGCCTCTGCATTTCATGCATGAAAGACTGCTGCCCGGAGATTTGCCTCTGCCTTTGCAGGTCGGACATATTTCAATTGGAGGTTTTACAGGAATAATCCCTTTGCCACGACAGCATGAACAGGTACTGTTAGTTCTCAGAGGATATGCGCCCGTACCTTTACAGTAAGCACAGGCTACTACAGGCCCCTGTACATGTACTGTTCCCTTACCGCTGCATATCGGGCACCTTGTATCTTTTGTTCGTGGCAAAGTTCCTTTTCCTGAACAAAGCGCGCATGTAAAAGTATCACCTTCTAATATTTTTCCCATTGGTCTATTCATTTTACCCCTTCCACCTTTATGATTTATTGTTTTCCATTCCATTTTTGTATATCTCCTATATCCAAAGTCTTGATTAATAGGTCAGACTCATTTTTTTCCATTCTTTTTTTTCATTTCCTTCATCAGAACTTTTTTTTTCTTCAAAAGAATGTTTATATTTAGATTTTAATGATTTTTTTTCAATACCCGGACTTTTTCCTAAAACCTTGTCTATATCTTTCAAACGCTGAATAATATGATTACGTCTCATCTCTAATTTATCAAACTCTTTCAGGAGCCTTTCTTTTTCCTTTCCAAGCATATACTTTTCCAGATAAGTTGAAGAACTGTTTCCTGTAGGAATCGAACGCCTTTTAGAATTCCCTAAGGTTTTTACGTTATTTACACCTTTTAAATCATTTGAGATCCGCATTATGTATCTCCTGCTTTTAATTATTTAACGGGAACTTATCTCATATTCTTTTTATGTGAAATACTGATGTTTTTATTTTTTGTAGCGCCAGTGATTTTTATTTCAACGAGCTGTCCTTTTTCTAAACCGGCCGCGCGGCTAAAATTTGAAGGAATTTTAATTATTCCATCCTGTCCCACTCTGGCAACCACTTTCATAAGAGTCATTTTATACCTCCGTAATTCATTAATTAGAAAAATTTCTAAATTCTTCCTCCTTCGCTCTTTGAGCTATGGAGGATAAAACGCCGGACAAGAAATTCTTTCCTAAAAGTTTCCTAAAAGTTTCCTAAAAGTTTCCTAAAAGTTTCCTAAAAGTTTCCTAAATTCTAAATTCTAAATTCTAAATTCTAAATTCTAAATTCTAAATTCTAAAT
>CAZGAI010000211.1:0-6861 GCA_964523175.1 uncultured Victivallales bacterium
CTGAGATTGCTTACATCGATACCACGTGCTGCCACATCTGTTGCAGCGAGTATTGAAATTTGCTGTTTCTTGAATTTTCCAAGTGTTTTTTCTCTTTGTGCCTGGGAAATGTCGCCATGGATATAATCAGCAGAGTACCCTCTATCTAAAAGCCTATTAATGAGATCATCTACATCATTCTTAGTTCTACAGAATATCAGCCCATAAAATACTTCTTCAATATCGATAATCCTGCATAGAGCTTCGAATTTATCTTTATGAGCGACTTCAAAGTATATTTGATCAGTCAAATTTGTGGTAAGCTCTGTTTTAGTTTTTAAATGCTTGTATTTACCCATATATTTTTCAGCGAGTTTCTTAATTCTTTCAGGCATAGTTGCAGAAAAGAGAAGAACGCGTTTTTCTTTAGGTGTTTCTTCAAGAATTGTTTCAATGTCTTCAATAAAACCCATATTCAACATTTCATCTGCTTCATCCAGAATGAAATATTTAATATTGTGCAACTTAAGTGTTCTTCGTCTGATATGATCCAATATCCTTCCAGGAGTGCCGACTACAATAGAAAGTCCTCTTTTCAGTTTTCTAAGCTGCATATCTATTGACTGTCCGCCATAGATAGGAGCAATTGAAAGCTTATTATCGCCTTTAAGAGAGTGGATTTCTTCACAAACCTGAATGACAAGTTCTCTGGTTGGTGCAAGAATGATTGCCTGAACATCTTTACAGCCAGGGTCAAGCTTTTCTATAAGCGGTAATCCGAAAGCAGCTGTTTTACCAGTACCTGTTTGTGCCTGGGCTATTATATCTATATTATTTTCAAGCAGAAGGGGGATTGTAAGTGCTTGTATTTCTGTCGGTTCTTCAAATCCTTTTCTGTCAAGAGACTGTATGCTTTTATCTGATAGCCCAAGATTAATAAATTTTTCCATTTTTTCTTCTTTATTTGATATTTATTAGTTATATACTCAATGCGCATTATTTTTCGAGATATTGAGAAATTCAAAATAAAAGAAAATAGTAAAACAAGTTTAACTTGAGTTTTGAATTAGACTTCGCAAAATTGATCGGATTT
The DNA here is from genome assembly GCA_964523175.1 of uncultured Victivallales bacterium. GTDB lineage: Bacteria > Verrucomicrobiota > Lentisphaeria > Victivallales > GWF2-38-69. Next base: position 1,073 of record CAZGAI010000211.1, read on the forward strand.
TGTATAAATTGAACTACAATATAACTACCTTATTGATAATAACAACTGCTATATAATAGAACAGGTATAATTTTTGAATCAGGTCAAACAAAATTCTGAGCATAATATTCAAGGTTTTTGAGTAAATTATTTATTAAAAAATAGGCTTTTTGAAAACAGATTATTGAAAAAGACGCAAACCTCAAAAGGCTTAGTTGGAATGTATAGGGGGAGGGTGAATATAAAGAGACGGGTTTGAAATCCTCTACGTGATTTTATTTATATACAGTATCAGTTATATCGTTAACCAGATAGTCGAATATAGATGAAGTGTCAAGATCATCGTAGGTATAGTGTGGGTGATATTGAAAACCAAGCATAGTTTTGTACCTGAACGCATCAACAACAGGAATATCCTTTAGCAGGCCCTTAAACTTCACTACCTGTTCTTCGCTAATAGCTGGATGGCTTCTAAACTCATATTTTTCATCTTTCCTGGACTTAGAGCTTAGTGGGTGAAAAGAAAGCACCTCAATTTTATCAGGTATTGGAGAAGTCATAGCTAAAGTATGTCTAAAGTCTTTATTGATATATTTTTGCTCTTTCTCTTCTCCGGGATGTTTAAAAATATCAGGTAATGGATATTTTAAGGTTGAAAAAATATTTAGATCATCTCTTTGTCTGGCGTTCAGTTCAACATCTATCTGCCAAAGTTCTTCCGGACCTTCGTAAGGGTTTTTTCGTGCATAGTATGTATCCGAATATCTACCGCCTTCTTTGAAAATTTTAGTTAGCCCTCCTCCTGCATGAAGATAGCCAAGCTGTGCTCCATGGCATGTAGCAAATATAGGCTTTTCCTGATCAAATGCAGCCTGTATGAATAAAAGCCCGTATAATGTATCTTTAATGTCATCGGGTACGGCTTTTACTGCTGTTTCAGTAAAAACATCAGGTCTGTAGAATATAGGATGTACTATAGTAGTGGCAGTAGATTCAATAATCAAAAATGAGAACCACGACAATACTTTTTCTATCTCACTTTTTAATTCAGACAATTGAGAGTCTTTATTTTTTTTTATATAATCCAGTATTGCATCAAACAGCAATGTACCTTTAGTGATACCTTTCTTTATTTCAACGACAGTATCTACTGTCTGATTACATAAATCCATAATTCTCTGTTTTGAATGTGCAAGTTTTAATGGAGGTTCAACCGGAAAATGGTAGGGGTTGAACTCATAAAATTTGAATTGAATAGGCTTATCTTCTTTACTCTTCTTTGCTGCTTCTTTAAAAGAGTAAAAAATTTCAGGTTGAATTCGTTCCACAATTCTATCTGGAATAACCAGTGTATTTACTATTTTCATTGTTTATTTCACGCTCCCCAGCAAATATTGATATTTAACTGCAAAAAATTAGTTTTAAATAATTATACATGATTGTTCAATAAAAATCAATATGTCATTATCACATGACATGTCAGAAGTATACCAGTGATATAGGCTGGAGACGCAAATACTATCGATACGGTTTTTGCTGCCTCAAATTCATTTTTAGACATTCCATGTATATTAATGCCCAATTGCTCCTCATTTCCCCACATGGTTAAGTAGAAATCAAAACCTATCACAAAGGGCAGGGCGATTAAATTTAATATACTAAAATTATGCAAAAGGGTTGGAGTCCAGTATGCGTAGATTAAAAAGACCATATATCCGGCGCTGAAGAACTCATATAAAAGAATAAACTTCTTGGTTTTATGTTTTAATTGAAAAATAAGATTTGATATTAAAACAATAATAAAGAGAATCGTATAGACCTGCATCCACCACGGCATTGACATGTATTGTATATCCTTCAATTAGACGGCCAAAAAAGCCTTTAGTTAGAGCCCGCCTGTAAAGTACGTCCGGGCTCAGTTATCAGTTTTCAGTATAGTTATGGTCATTTATAAACTATTTTAGCAAAGAAGAACCTAAAAAATGATTACTGATGACTGTTTACTGCTCACTTTGTCTGAAAACTTTTTCAGACAGGTTCCAATTAAATAATTTTGTTTAAAACATCGTTTACCATAGTTCAATACTTAACTTTTTTCAGCCTCGCTATTAAATATGTAACAATTATCATGAACTTATAATTTCTATACCTCGAAAACTTTTAACGGGTGTATATATTAGATTCCTATGAAATTGTATAGAAAATTTTTTGAAGTTGAAGGCATTGTTCAGGGAGTTGGGTTTCGCCCGGCGATATATTCTCTTGCCATAGATTTAGGATTTGGAGGCTGGATTAAGAATTGTTCCGGTAAAGTGCAATTGGCTATTGAAGGGGAAGATAAAAAAATAGCCGATTTTATATCATCATTACCAGGCAAATTGCCTCCGCAGGCGAGGATTGATAAAATGCGTTTTACAGAATCTGAATCTATCATTACCGTATCTGAATTCAGGATTTTAGAGAGTGAGAGTGATTCAAATTTTAAAGTTTCAATTCCCGCAGACCTGGCAATGTGTTCAGGCTGTGAGAACGAAATAATTGATCCTCTGAATCGTAGATATAAGTACCCTTTTACTACATGCGTTAACTGTGGGCCTAGATATACAGTTGTTAACTCAATGCCTTATGACAGGTGTAGAACTACACTTTCCGATTTTCCTCTTTGCTCTGAGTGCGAAAAAGAATATACCGATCCTAAAAACCGTAGATTTCATGCGGAAAGTACAGCATGTCCGGTTTGCGGGCCTAGGCTTTCTTTTTTTGACTCGACAGGAAATGAAATTAAATGCGATGACCCTCTCAATAAGACAATAGATGAAATTAATAATGGGAAAATTGTTTCTATTCGCGGGATAGGTGGTTTTTTGCTGGCGGTTGATGCATTTAATAGAAAAGCAGTAAAATGCTTGAGAATACGGAAGAATCGTCCTCATAAACCTTTTGCCGTCATGGCAAAAAATATGGATGTAATTAAAAAGTTCTGTAAGGTTGATAATGTTGAAGAGACAGCATTAAAATCTACATCTGCTCCAATTGTAATACTTGATGTAAAAAAAAATACACGTAACCTGCCAATAGATTTACTTTCTCCGGATAGTGAAACATTAGGTGTTATGTTTCCTTATTCTCCACTGCATAAACTGCTATTTTATAATACCGGATTTGAAATGCTTGTTATGACAAGTGGAAATAAAGGTGGAGAACCGATTTGCATAAACAATGAAGAGGCATTTGAGCGTTTAAATCAGGTAGCTGACTATATTCTCTGTCACAATAGAGAAATTAATCTTAGAAATGATGATTCATTATGTACTAAACAAAATGGAGATATTCAGCTATGGAGAAGAGCAAGAGGATTTGCGCCCGAGCCAATAAAAACTGATTTTAAATTTAAAAAAACTGTTTTGGCGATGGGGGCTGAATTGAAAAACTGTATAGCACTGGCTTATGATAAAGAAGTGGTGGTTAGTCCGCATATCGGTGATCTGGAAGCGCCGGAGGCTGTTGATGCTTTGAAGTCTGTGATGAAATGTTTCCCTGACTTTCTACAAAAAAAACCGGATATTATTGCAGTAGATCTACACCCTGACATGCATTCTACCAGGATTGGGAAAGAGTTTGCTGAATCAATAGATATCCCGGTTATAGCAGTACAGCATCATCATGCTCATGCTGCTTCATGTATGACAGAACATGGATTAAAAAGAGCTTTAGCGCTTGTGTTTGATGGTACAGGACTTGGGTCTGACGGTACTATTTGGGGTGCGGAAGCACTTTATATAAATAAAGGTGGTTATTCCAGGCTGGCTTCGTTCAACCCTGTGCCGTTACCTGGTGGGGATGCTGCTGTCTACCATCCAGCCAGGCAGCTTGTTGGCAGATTTAATACAGCTGGCATTAAAATGACTGAAAAGATGTTGTCAAATTATGGTATAACAGCTGAGGAATATAAAATCTGGAGTATGCAATGTGACAGAGGCATTAACGCTCCTTTAACACATGCTGCTGGGCGTCTATTTGATTCTTTTGCTGCATGGCTGGGGGTTACTCCTTCAAATATTACCTATGAAGGGCAGGGTGCAATTCGCCTGGAAGCAGAAGCAAAAAGAGCAATGTATTATAATTATAAATTATTATCTTTGCCATTTAATACTGTTGATAAAAATGAAATGCTATATATTGATTGGAATGAGTTATTTTTGTTTTTGGCTGAAAAAAGTAAAAACACATTGAACAATAATCACAAATTTATTTCATCTATGGCTTTGTCTTTTCATAAGACAGTCACTGCTGCCGCAATAAAAATGCTTGATTATTCACTCTCTAAAGTTCCTACAAGAAATGTAGTCCTTAGCGGCGGTGTTTTCATGAATAAAATATTAACCGACTTTTTGGTTGAGGAAATAAATAGTAGAGGTTTAAAAGTCTATGTGCATAGGATAGTTCCACCAAATGACGGTGGTATTTCTTTGGGGCAGGCCGTTATATGTAATGAACAATAACGATGTTTGTTTATTAATACTAAAAAGTAGAGACGATTCATGAATAGACTCTACTTTCTTTTTTACTTATAAGTACTGTTTTAAAGAGTTTTATTTATTCGCTATTGAATTTTTTAGCTATGTATGACTGGGGATCTTCTTTGAACTGCTGCATCCCTGCCAGGCTGCTGAAATAAAAAACTCTGCCAAGATATTCCAGTGTTGGTGTATGAGGACCTACCAAAAGAGGAGTTCCGGTAGCTGCACAGTTGGTTTTTGTGCCATAATCCGATTTCAATGGAGATATTATCTTACAAGGCTTATTTGCAGGAAATTTTGAAACATATATTTGTGGATTTTTCATAAAGAGTGCCTGAGTCTCTATATGGGCAAAGTAATAAATTCTACCTAGATATCTTAGTGTCGGCGTATATTTTGTGACGACGATAGGAAGACCGTCATACGAACAGCTTGTTTTTAATCCGTAATCAGAAATAAGAGGCGAAGCAATTACAGGTGTTGCGTTGTAGCTATATTTCTGGATATATGGTTGAGGATTTAGCATAAAATTTTTCAAACCCGCTTCACTCTTAAAATAGAAAATTCTTCCGTTAAACTCAAATGCCTTGGTACTCGCCCCAATAGTTAGAGGTTCACCATCATATGAAGAATATGTACTTAGCCCGTAATCTGTTTTTGATGGTTCAGTAATCTGTCCAGGTGTTACGCATCCGGCTAGAATTACAAAAGCGAGTGCAAAAAAAGAAAAAATAGTTATTTGTTTTAGCATAATTATTACCTTTCATTATTAAGAAAATTAGTTAAAATAAAAATAAATTACCAGCATAAAGCGAAATAGAAAAACTAAATTTTCTATTTCATCCTTTAATCAGTATTATAGTAACAAGAGAATGAATTATCAACTGGCTAAGTAAAATTAGTTAAATTATGAATAGTGATTCGAGATTAATGAATTTTAAAAAAAATCAGGAAAATTTATGTTTTGGGTTTACAAAGAAAAAAGAAGATGTAAATTTATCACTTTTACTAAAAGATATTTTATTTAAATTTTATCTAAAAGGATTCTATTTATGACGGCAAAAATACGAAAATTTGAGGCACAGACACAAAAAGTTCTGGATTTGATGATCCATTCTCTTTATTCTAATAAAGATATTTTTTTGAGAGAACTTATTGCTAATGCAGCGGATGCAATTGATAAAGCGAGGTTTCTTTCCCTGGGCAATAAAGAGCTTGCTGAAGATTGGACGATCAGAATTGATGCGGACAAAGATAAAAAAACGCTTAAAATTACTGATAATGGCGTAG
>CAZGAI010000212.1:0-6856 GCA_964523175.1 uncultured Victivallales bacterium
TCGTTATAAGTGTTTTATCATTAGCATGATTAATGCTTTTATTTAAAATAATAACCGTTTTAGCTTTAAATGCGGCAAAGCGAAGCGATAAGACCCTACAGTTTACGATATACTTGGGTACTCAATAAACTTCGTCAATGGTTTTTGATAAAGTGTGCACAGGTGCACGGCGTTAAGGAAAAATCAGCTTTAATTCTTAGAAAACATATATCTCAGCGTATTTTTTATTTAAATACTTAATATAAGGTTCTGGGGTTATTTTAGAACCGGTAATACGCTGAACCAGCTCCTGTGGCTCAAATTTTGCACCATGTTGATGGACATTCTTTCTAAGCCAGCCAAGCAGTTCTGAGAAATCACCAATTCTAATCTGATCTGATAAGTTTGGAATAACCTTATTAATACATTCCCAGAGTTGAGCTGAAACTAGATTACCAAGAGCATAGGTTGAAAAATATCCAATCGCTCCCATTGACCAATGAATGTCCTGAAGCACCCCTTCTGCATCATTTCCCGGCATCACTCCAAGGTACTCTTTCATTTTTGCATTCCATATTTCCGGAAGGTCTTTAACTTCAATACTACCCTCCATCAAGCCAATCTCTATTTCCAACCTCAGCATAACATGCATATTATATGTAGCTTCATCTGCTTCTACTCGAACTAAAGATGCCTTAACTTTATTAATCCCTTTATAAAAGTCAGATAGTTTAATATTTCCCAGCTGTTTAGAAAAAGTTTTTTGAAGTTCTGGATAAAAACACTCCCAGAAAGGTAGTGAACGTCCAACTAGGTTTTCCCACATTCTGGATTGTGATTCATGAATGGCCAGTGACGCACCACCTCCAAGCGGCGTTCTAGCTAAATTAACTGCAATCCCCTGCTCATACATTGCATGACCGGCTTCATGCATTGAACCAAATAATCCGGCAGGCAAATATCCAGGCTCTATTCTTGTTGTAATTCTAACATCTCCAATACCAAAGTCAGTGGTAAACGGATGAGTAGATTTATCCTGCCGTCCCCTGTTCCAGTCATATCCGAATTTTGTTATAACATCAACACCGAAATCCCACTGCTTACTTTCATCATACTTCTGGAATAAAAAAGAATTATCTACTTCCTGTTTTTCAGAGATTTTATTAATTAACTCAATTTGTTTAGGTCTAAGCTTTTCAAAAATATCTTTTACGTCAGTTGTTTTCAATCCAGGTTCAAAATCATCAAGAAGCGGGTCATATATATGGTCGTAAGGCTTAAAAATCATTGCATATTCTCTGCGTAGGTCAACAATTTTCTTCAGATGTGATTCAAATAGTGAAAATTTTGATTTTTCTCTTGCCTCAGCCCATGCCTGCTGTCCCATGGAACTGGCTTTTGACATTTCCTGAACAAGTGTAGTAGGCACTTTTACACTTTTCTGATAATCTCTGTCCAGAACTTTAACCAACCTTCTATCATCTGAATCAGAACTCTCATCCTGAACTTCTACTTTAGCCCTAGAAATAAGTTCACCAACCTTGTCTGATGTAAATTTCTGGTGTGAAATTTTACTTAGAGTAGCCAGTTGATTGGCTCTATCACCAATACCGCCTTTAGGCATATATGTTTCCTGGTCCCAGCCCAACACTGCCGCTGCTTTGTTAACATCACATATTTCATTAATAATTGATTTTAATTCTGTCAGTTTTTTATCCATAATTCAATAATCCTTTTAAAGAATATCATATATTGAAGCGGCAGCCATGGTTGTTGGGGAAATAATATCAGTAACACCAAGTTTTCTTGCTTTTAGAATATTCTCCTCATAATCAATTCGGGAAATTAACTTAGTCTTCTTATTTCCAGTTTCTTCCAGAACAGCGTTTACAGTTAAAATGGAAAGGATATTATCAGAATCATTTTCAAAAGCGCATATCACGGATTTAGCGTGGCTGATCCTTGCGTTAATAAAGGTATCTTTTTGATAAGCATTCCCATGTATTGTCGTATATTCCTCTTCAAGTTCGGTCCTTTTCTCCATAGAGTTTTCCAGGACAATAAATGGAATGTTGTTTTCTTTAAACTTTTTAATCAAAGCTTTGCCTAAATTTGTATAGCCGCAAATTATTACATGATCATGTATATTATTTATTCTTTTCATAATATTAAAAACTCCTTTTAATTTATTTTGAATCATGGGTCCGATTACAAAAGTAAAGGTTGTGGCAAAAGCCCCTAACCCGACCAGAATCATTGATATTGTAAAAAACTTAGCTTGCTGGGTAATAGGGGTAATATCACCATATCCTACAGTACTGTAAGTAACCATAGTAAAATAAACTGAGTCAACCATAGTTTTTAAATTAGTGAACTGCTCTCTCAGGAAGTAACTCCCAACTATTCCATAGGATAATGCAATTGCTATAGAAATCCATGCCAGTGCCTGCAGGTAACTAGTTGATCCATCGTCCGTTTTTTCATTATAAAGTTTAAATGTTAACAGCAGTGCGATGAGTAGTGCACCTGAAATTAAGCTGGCTTTGGGAAGTGCACCTGTATAATAGTTATTAAGGCATAAAACTATCAAAACTATAACGGCATAAAACCAGGACTTACGTTTTCGTTCGCATATTCCTCTTCCAAGATGTATCAGGCAGAAACCTAAGAATATTCCGAGCAACATTCCCAATCCCTGAAAAGTTGTCACAGCCAAAACAGAGTCAACTTCAACTAACCCCGGAATAGCAACCTGAAAGATAGGCATAACCGAGACCAGTATATGCAGTAAACCACTTATAATGATGATAGCACCAATCAGTATCGGCACTCTGTATTCAATTTTTCGAATCATATTTTTATTCATAGGCTAGGTAAACCTTTTTTCATTTTGTTCTTTTAATGAGATAAATATTATTGTTATTAATCAATAACTAAAAAAACCTGTCCTTACTATTCAGCTAATTTTGGAATTTAAGACTATTTGTGTTTTCAAAGGCTGATTATCAACCAGGAGATCAGTTTCTTCACATTGAATCATACCGTTTTTTGTTCTAATTCCAGCAGCTTTGAATTTCTCTATAGAAATTTCTTTTTTGCAAGAATCTGGGGTTTCATCTTTTTTATGAACAATTGATCCAATTTTCATACCTTCTGTTGAAACAATTTCCATTTTTTTCTTTTTTGAAGCACAAAGGAGCATGCCTTCGGATAAAACACCGTTCAACTCCGCCGGTTTAAGATTACTTACAACCAATACCTGCTTACCAAGGACTTCTTCAGGTTGAAAATATTTTACCAGTCCCGAAACAATAGTCCTTGGCTGTTCTTCTCCAATATCAATTTTTTCAATATAGAGGTGTTCAGCTATAGGATGTTTTTCAATTTCCAGCACCTTTCCGACCTTCAGCTCAATATTGGCCCATGGATCAACTTTTTCAACACCATCAAACTGCTTCCTGAATCCTTCCACTAATTTTGTGTCTAGTTTCCTAAACAGAATTTCAGGCTTCCCAATTTTACGATCAATTAACTCTTCAAAATCACCTAAACTGTTCCAGGACAGGTTTTCCGTTCCAAGCATTTTTAAAATTCTATCTGATGTAGTTGGAATGAAAGGCGCAAACATAATAGCAATATCTTTTATCAGGTGTACTAGAATGTTAACTGTTCCCTGGACTTCGTCCCTGTTTTCCTTTATTTTTACCCATGGTGCCTGATCCTGGAAAAACTTGTTCCCGGCTTTGCCTATCAGCATTATCAGGCGCACAGCTTCACGGAGTCCGACTTTCTCTAAACTCGCGCTGACTTTATCTTCCAATTCTCTAATTTTTCCAATAAACTCTTCCTGTTCAGAAGTGTAAATTGCTTTAGACAGTTTCCCATCAAAATTATTTGTACAGTACACAAGTGTCCTATTTACTAGATTCCCAATATTATCAAGGAATTCATTGTTTATTTTATCGAAAAAATCCTGCCATAAAAATACAGTATCATTTTTTTCCGGTCTATTTGCAAGAAGATAAAAGCGCCATAAATCAGCATCAATTTTAGAATTTATCACATCTGTACCAAACACGCCTATATTTCTTGATTTCGAGAATTTAGTGTCTTCATAATTCAGGTATTCGGTTGAGTTCAAATGATAAACCATTGTCCATTTATCCTCTGTTGCCAGCAGGGTTGCAGGAAAAATGACAGAATGAAACGGTATATTATCTTTCGCCATGAACTGGTAAAGTTCAGTATCATCCGGTGATTTCCACCAGTCTTTCCAAGTATCAGGCAATCCTTTTCTAGTAATAGAAATATATCCGATAGGCGCATCAAACCACACATAAAAGACTTTGTCTTCAAATCCTTTTTCAGGGACAGGTATACCCCATTTAAGGTCTCTGGTAATAGCTCGTGGTTCAAGGCCTCTTTTCATCCAGGCACGGGTTGTTGTCGCCGCATTGTTTGGCCAGAAACCCTCTTCGATAACTTTTTCCTGAAATTCTTCGAGTCTCTTACTTAATACAGGCAGATCTAAATACAGGTTCTCTGTCTTTCTTAAAGAAAGCTGCTTGCCGTCAACAGCACATCTTGGTTCAATCAGATCTGTTGGATTCAGGAGTGCTCCGCATCCATCACACTGGTCACCTCCGGCATCTTCATACCCACACTTTGGACAAATGCCGCGTATTAATCTGTCGGCTAGGAATTTTCCAAGGCTTTCACTATAGTACTGTTCTGATTCAATAGCCATTAAACAGCCATTATCATGAGTCTGCCGGAATATATCCTGAACAATTTCTGTATGTTCTTCATCAGAAGTTCGGCCGAATATATCAAATGATATATTGAAATATTTATAAACTTTTTTGTGAATCTCGTGATACTTATCACATATTTCACGAGGTGTTAAGCCTTCCTCTCTGGCTTTTGTTTCTGTAGCAGTACCGTATTCATCATTTCCGCAGACATACAATGTCTCATATCCTTTAAGTCTGCAGTATCTGGCAAATGCATCAGCCGACAGTACACAGCCAATGATGTTCCCCAAATGCGGTTCGTTGTTTACATACGGCAATGCTGAAGTAATGAGTTTTTTTTTTGTCATAACACTCTTTTTCCTATAATATAATCCACCTGGCTTAAATCCAGTCAAACAATAACTTTAAATAAATGTAAATAAGGTCAAAATATCATTATTTGCATTGTTTTCAATCAAGTTAAACTTGATTTAATTTTTTCTTTTTATGAACAAAGTAAAAATTTCTTACCTTAATTCAATAACTTGATGGAAATCACTTTATTTTTTTGCTCATTTGCTGTATAGTTATTGTCAAAAGGGAGAATGTATCAAGACAAATATTGCTTTTACCCTTTTATCTTGTTCTACAATATACTTTTGTTAATTATTAACATGTTAAAGAGCAAATTCTTATACGTTTAGATTTAATAAGCGAAACTTTTCGATTACAGTACATTTACAGCTGAGATACTATTTATTATTAATAATAAACCACGGCCCTTGATTCTTCAAAATAGCAAAAATTAGGTATAATTTTGTTTGACACAAAAGCATGCATTTCAATTACCTGGAACAAGGATAGACATGTCTTTGGAATAAGCCTAAATAGAGGTGCAAAAAATGATTATATTACAGAGCAAGCATTTTGCGATAATGAAGAAGACACATTTGCTGAACGCCTAAAAAATGTCTATGATAAGCTGAAAAATAACCAGGATCAATTAATTATCATTGGCGGTTATATCCTTTCCTCTGTTTGTCTTGAACTAACCATTCCACCCTTGTCCAAAAAAGACACTGCACAGTACTTATATTATGAACTAGCAAGACAGATGCCCTACCCTGTCAACGAATTGAAATGGTGGTATAGACCTTTTTCTCCAAAAGAAAATTGTACGGAACAACGCATTAAGGTTTTTGCCGTTTCAGAAAAAGAATGGAATGAACTCCTCAGCGAAATAATACTATCCGAAATTAAAGTTGATACGTTCGTTTGCCCCTTTATGGTTGCAGATTCGCTTTCCCAGAATAGAGATATAAAACTTATGGGCATAGACGAAGAGTTTTTCCTTACTCAATCGACAGAAATTGAAGACAGTTATATGAAAATGATATCTTTTTCTAAACTAAGCAATAAAAGCTCTATAGAAAATAATGACCCGATATCAGGTTACTTTAAAGAAAAATATACTACCCTAAACCTTGAAAACCTTAACGAATCTATTCCTGCTTTGATTCTTGCTGAATATTGTTTAACCAAACAATATCTTAAAGATAGAAAACTTCATATGGAAATTCCAAATGAACTGCACCCCAATAGATTTAAACCTCTAAAAATCACAGCTATTACTCTTTTCATAGTATTTATTATCATTTCAAGTTCATATGTAATCAGACAGATGATGGGTACCATGAATGCACTTAATACTTTAACAACTGAAAAAACGTTACTCTTAAACACTATAAAAAAAATCAACTCTGAATATATCCAAAATCGAAAATATGATAAAATCATCAATGAAATCAAAGAGTCAACTCCCAAAACTATCAGTCCTATAAAATACCTGCAGGCTTTAACAAAGGCTGTTCCCGGCAACATCTGGATGACAAGCTTCGCCAGCAGTAAAGATAAAGTTAATGTCACTTTACAGACGAAAGGTGATGCAGGAAATGTAATCGCCGCTTTGAACAAGTCACAACTGTTCAGAACCGAAAATGTTAGGAAAAGAAAAACCAGCAATGGAATTCAATATATTTACTTAACCCTGAAACCACGTGAAGTCAGTGATCCGTGATCCGTGATCCGTGATCAGTAATCAGTAATCAGTAATCAGTAATCAGTAATCAGTAATCAGTAATCAG
>CAZGAI010000213.1:0-6842 GCA_964523175.1 uncultured Victivallales bacterium
ATATAGTTCTGGAAAGAAACTATGAATTACCCCTTTCCAGAAATGTTCTAATTAGCGACTAACATGCTTGCTACCAATTTATTATGAGTAGTTTAAATTGAAATTTTACTGGAGCAGTATGTATTTATCTACTTTATTAAAAACAAGTTATAAAGCAGTGTGTTTCAATAAATTTCAATTTAAATCAACCTTAACTGCATGATTATAATGCAGTTGTGTTGAAAAGTCGTGGGCAACGTCCTTATAATGCAACCCTTGAAAAGGGCAGAGTATTTAACGGAAAGTTCAATTAGGCTGAAAGAATTTAGAATTAATCCAATATCTTCTGAGCTCTGGAAACGCAATAACTACTTTAGTGTATTATTTTTACGATCAAAGCTATATTTAACACCGTTACGAGTTATTTCTACAGGATTTGGAATAGGATCACCAGTACTTCCACTTGCTAGCTCGTATGAGGCTCCGCCTTTTCGATGTGCTTTATGAGCAGGTATTTTATTACCTTTCCAGAAAATTGTATCAGGTAACCTTTTACTACCAATATTATAAAAAATTATGGAATAAGACCATTTGTCACCAGGATCGGATGGGTCAACATAAGCGCCAATTTTTGTATAATTACTAGGAGGCGAAACGAATTGATATGTTGCTGTCGTGAAACCATCTTTTTCGAAATTTGGGGCATTTAATTTTTTCATTGCTTCATAGCTTATATCCAGGCGTACAGTCTTTCCTTTTTTTGTTTCTGGGTATAGTGAATAGGGGAACGAGTCATCAGATGGTTTAAGCCTGTCTACTATAGCACACGTTACAGAATTCTCACCATTTGATATTTTGACAAACATACCACAGCACGGACCGTCGGTGCTTAAGAGATTATCTCCCTCATTTATGCCAGGTGAAGAATACATTACTTTACCTGCGGCGCAAAGGTACATGTTTGGAGCGATTCGATCAAGAGGTATCTTGTTTTCAAATCCATATTGGCATGCAAGTCCCGCCTGATAGGGTAATGCTCCCCCAGGTGCGTCATCAAAAATTGACAATGCACAGGCTCCGCCATCTCCTAAAGTCAGCGGAACTTCCGCACGCACATTATTACTAAAAAGCGTAATCAATGACAACATTATTACAAAAGATTTTAACATAACATATTCCTTTTTTCTGATAACTGTGGTTGGAAGCTAAACAAACATTGTCCATTGTGGCTGATTAAATTATTCATTATACATTTATTACATTGTTTTTCAAGTATGCTAACTTTTATCTTTGGAAATTTTGGCAACTTTATCGAAATCCATACAAATATTATCTGAGGGCACCTAATCCTATAAGCTGACAATAAATATGGCAATTGCAGACAGGATAAAACCCAAAACAATTTCACACAATTCAAAAATACCCCCTGAAACCTGTTTCCATATCAGAGCTGTACATCCACCAACAATAATACCAGCTATTGCCCCTTTGAATGTCATACGTTTCCAGTACAGCGGATATCAATGCAGCAATCCATCCTGAATTTTTTCTATCTTAACGGCACAAACCTTATATTCAGGTATTTTTGACACGGGGTCCAGTGTGTCTAAAGTTAGCTTGTTTGCAGATGCTTCTGCAAAATGAAAAGGTATAAAAATATTTCCTTTTTTGACCTTTTCAGATTTATTTGCTGCTATTTTTATTGTACCGCGTCTGGAGGAAATTTTCACTTTCTCACTATTTTTTATTCCAAGGGTTTTCATGTCTTCACTATTCATTTCAAAGTAGGCATCTTTAACAAAACTATTAAGAGATTTACTTCTTCTAGTCATTGAACCGGTATGATAATGATAGAGAATTCTTCCAGTAGACATTACAAATGGATAGTCTTTGTCAGGCAGCTCTTTTGATGGAATGTGTTCGATTGCAGATAAAAGTCCCTTACCTCTTACAAACCTATCCTTATGAAGAAATTTAGTTCCGGAGTGAATGCTGGAAGGACATGGCCATTGCAGCATTTCGCCGTTAGCTATTCTTTCAGCAGTAATGCCGGCATATTGAGGCGTAAGAGTATTTATTTCCAATAAAATATCTTGCCATTTGGAGTACTGCCAGAAAACCCCCATACTTTGAGCAAGAGATTTAATTATTTCCCAGTCTGGCCGTGTGTCACCTATTGGTTCAAGTACCTTATTAACAGGCAAAATTCTTCTTTCAGTATTCGTAAATGTTCCATCTTTTTCTGCTGAGGAATAAGAAGGAAAAACAACATCTGCCAATTGAGCAGTTTCTGTTAGAAAAATATCCTGGCATATCAGTAAATCCAAAGATTTTAGAGCATGTTTAACATGATTAGAGTTAGCGTCTGAAACAACAGGATTTTCACCCATTATATACATTGCTTTTATATTGCCGGCATCGGCTGCATTCATCATCTCTACTAATGTCAAACCATTTTTATCAGAAAGTTTGGTATGCCAGGCTTTTTCAAACTTTGAATGAATTGCCGGGTCTACTACTTTCTGATATCCCGTATAGTTGTTTGGTAGTGCACCCATATCACATGCGCCCTGAACGTTATTTTGTCCGCGCAGTGGGTTGACTCCGGTACTTTCTTTTCCAATATTACCTGTTATCATTGCCAGGTTAGCAATAGATTTTACATTATCAGTACCATTAGTGTGCTGTGTTATTCCCATGGCAAAGGCTATGGATGCTTTCTTAGCCGTACCAAACAGATGAGCGGTTTCAATTAACTGGGAAGCCGGAATACCTGTAAGTTTTTCTACAATATCCGGTGTGTAGTTTGACACAGTCTTCCTAAGTTCGTCAAAACCTTCAGTTCTCTCTTTAATAAATTCTTCATCATGCAGATTTTTACTGATAATAACATTCAGCAGGCCATTAAGCCAGGCAACATCTGTACCATTATTCTGTCTGAGCCAAAGAGTGGAATATCTAACTAAATCAATTTTTCTTGGATCTACAACAATTAGTTTAGCATTGTTATAGAGTACAGCTCTTTTAATATAGGCAGAAATTACCGGATGAGCTTCTGTTGTATTTGATCCAGTAACAAGTATTACATCGGCGTGTTCCAATTCTTCTATAGAGTTTGTCATTGCGCCGGAACCAAGTGTAGCCGCCAGACCGGCGACTGTGGAGGAGTGTCACAATCGTGCACAATGATCAACGTTATTGGTACCTATAACCCCTCTGATAAACTTCTGGAAAAGATAGTTATCCTCATTTGTACAACGAGCCGACGAAAGGCCCCCTATAGAATCACTTCCGTATTTTTCTTTAATGCTTTTCAGCTTTTCTGATGTATAAGTAAACGCCTCATTCCAGTCAACTTCAACCAGCTTACCCGCTTTTCTGATAAGTGGTTTTTTTAGCCTATCGGGATGGTTGGCAAAGTCTAGTCCAAACCTGCCTTTAACACATGTTGAACCCCAGTTCGGTAGTGAGTCTGCTCCATCAATTTTAACTATTTTATTATTAATTGTTGATACATTTATTTGACAGCCTACGCCACAGTATGGACATGTTGTTTTAACTGTCTTTTTAATATCTTTCTGTCTAATACGGTTATCAGTATAGACAGGTTTTATTGACAGTGCGCCGACAGGGCATGACTGTATGCATTCACCGCATCCGTCACACTTCGATTCATTCCAAGAATTAAAACCTGTAGAGACAGTTGTTTTGATGCCTCTGTTAGCGAAAGTCAACACTCCCTTTCCCTGTACTTCCTGGCATGCTTTTACACATCTTTGACACTGAATACATTTTTCAGCATCATAATCCAGAACAGAGGAACTAAAATCAGAATACTGTTTTAGATCCTCAAATATTGGGGGGAACTTTCTGTTTTCTCTTCCCAAATCATATTTAAATGCAATATCCTGAAAGTCACATGTTCCATCCTGTGTACAGTTAATGCAGTCATCCTTATGATTGGACAGTGCTAAATCCATTACCATTTTTCTGACGGCTTCCAGTTTATCATTGAAAGCTGTAATTTTCATTCCCTCAGTTACTGTAGTCGTGCATGAAGGTATAGCGCCAGGTCTTCCCTCAATATTAACAACACATAATCTGCATGCAGCTGTATGGGAAGTATGTTTGTTATAGCATAAGTTTGGAATCTCTATACCGTTCTTTATTGCGGCTTCAAGTATAGTATCACCTTTAACTGCTCTTATTTCTCTGTTATCAATAAATATTTTTACTTTGTCTTTCATAATATGTACCTTACTTATACTTAGGCTGTTTTTACTGCACTGAATTTACATACTTTTAGGCATTGTCCACATTTAATACATCTTTTTCGGTCTATTGAATGTGCTTTTTTAACTTTTCCTGATATACATTTAACTGGACATGCTTTGGCACATAACGTACAGCCTATACATTTTTCTGAATCTATTGAATAAATAATTAGGTTTGTGCATTTACCTGATCTGCATTTTTTATCAAAAACATGCTCTTTATATTCATCTTCAAAGTATCTAAGAGTTGATAGTACAGGGTTCGGTGCCGTCATTCCAAGACCACATAATGATGCGGTTTTGATCGCATCAGCTAAACTGTGAAGAAGCACCAGATCACTTTTCTCTCCGTTACCTTTAGTTATTTTATCCAGTATCTTGTACATCTGTTTTCCGCCTACTCTGCATGGAGTACATTTGCCACAGGATTCGTCTACGGTAAAATCAAGGAAAAATTTGGCAATATCAACCATGCAGTTATCTTCATCCAATACGATCATTCCACCGGAGCCCATCATCGTTCCAAGAGCCTTCAATGAATCGTAATCAATTGGGGTGTCAATGTATTCCGAAGTAATGCAACCGCCGGATGGTCCACCTGTCTGAACAGCCTTAAACTTTTTCTTATCGGTAATCCCTCCGCCGATATTAAAAATGATTTCTTTTAAAGACGTGCCCATTGGGACCTCTACCAGGCCTACATTGTTGATTTTTCCGGCGAGAGCGAACACTTTAGTGCCGGGAGAATTTTCTGTACCGATTGACGTGAACCATTTAGCACCTTTTCTGATGATAGCACTAATATTGGCGAAAGTCTCAACGTTGTTAACTATAGTTGGTTTTTTCCATAATCCAGCAATAGCGGGGAACGGAGGTTTATAGGTGGGCATACCTCTCTGGCCTTCTATAGAGTGAATCAATGCCGTCTCTTCACCGCAAACAAAAGCACCCGCACCATATTTTAATTCAATATCAAAATTAAAACCCGATTCAAAGATGTTGTTTCCAAGAAATCCTTTATCGGTTGCCTGGTTTATAGCAATCTGAAGTCTTTTAATAGCTAAAGGATATTCTGCTCTTATATAGATGAAACCTTTATTTGCATCAATAGCAAATCCGGCAATAGCCATTGCTTCAAGAACAGAATGAGGGTCACCCTCAAGGACGGCTCTATCCATAAAAGCGCCGGGGTCTCCTTCATCTGCGTTACATATAATGTATTTATAATCTGTTTTCTGATCAGCGGCAAACTGCCATTTTCTACCGGTCGGGAATCCACCACCACCTCGTCCTCTTAATCCGGATTCAGTTATTTCCTTAATTACATCTGCTGATGTCATTTTACATAATACAGTTTTAAGAGCCGTATAGCCTGAATTATGAATATAATCTTCAATCTTTTCAGGGTTGATTCTTCCACAGTTTCTAAGAGCTATTCTTGCCTGAATAGCGTTATTAGAGTTAGTTTCGTCTTCAGGGTAATACCATCCGCGTTCTATTGCTTTTATGCCGTCAATCTTTACTGTTCCTGATTCAATAATTTTGGCAGCATCGCTTTCTTTAACATTACCGTATATAATACTTTCTTTGGTCCTGTTATTAATAACTTCAATGCTGGGTTCGCTATGGCAAAGCCCCATACATCCGGTTTCGATTATCTCTATCTTATTGCCTAAACTCCTGGTTTTTATTTCATTCTTCAGTGAGTTATAAACAGGCTCAGTACCGGCTGCGAGTCCACAGGTTCCCATTGAGACCAGAATACTTATTTCAGGTTGATTGTTCTTTTGCATTTTTTTTTATCCCTAATTAAAACCAGAGCTGTGTCTGAAAAGAGCTTCGCTTTTAGCGAATACATTTTCAGACGGGCTCCAACTAGTCTTTACATTCCTTTAAAATATCATCTATACTGTCTACGGTAACGTTTGCATATACTTTATCATTTACTAATACAACAGGTGCGAGGCTGCATGCTCCGACACAGCGTAATCCACCTAGTGAAAACATTAAATCTTTGCTGGTTTCTCCGTCTTTCATCCCAAGCCTGTTCTCAAACTCCTCAAGTATCTTATCGGCACCTTTAACAAAACACGCTGTCCCAAGGCAGATGTCTATTTTGTATTTGCCTCTGGGTAAGGTAGTGAAAAAGGAATAGAAAGAAATCACACCATAAACATCACTTAAGTTTAATCGCAGTTTATCTGCTATTAACAGCTGAACTTCCTGCGGTAGGTATCCGAAGATACTTTGGGCTTTATGAAGGCTGGAAATTAGAAAACCACGATTTCTGTCAATCTCCGGACCTAGTGGTAGAGAGTCAATGTAAATGTTTAGTTCAGCTGCTTTATCAGGTTGTTTTAGTAAAATATTCGGTTTTTCAGAGCACGCATCACAACGGTTCATGTTAATATTCCTATAATTTTAAGAAGATGTAATTACTTTCATTTTAGTTCATTTGAATAAAAATTCCAACCATCAGTTAATTGTTTTCTGCAAATAAATCCAATTAAACATATGAGTATTTATCAACGACTATACATTCTGTAATACCGTTGAATTGAAATCTATGCTTCTTAATAACCTCTAAGA
>CAZGAI010000214.1:0-6827 GCA_964523175.1 uncultured Victivallales bacterium
TAGAAAGTAAAGGCTATAGAGGTTTTTTTATTTATAAAAATAAGTTCAATGAAATTTCCGATTTTCAGGTTAGAACCCATCAAAGTATAGAACATAATAAAATAACACCGAACTTAAAGTCTTATATTAATAATTTTATCTTTGTACATAAAAGTAGCGAGCTTTATCAAAAATTTTATTTTTAAATCCTGTGTAGGTGTATTTTATAAAAAAATAGTGCAGAAAGTTTAATTCCTTGATGTTCTGTATCACGGGCAGTAACCTTTAAGGTTTGATTTTTTAAATAGTATTTTAAAAGAAAGAGTTATAATGTATTATTTAGATATTCTATTAAAAAAAAATGATGATTATTTTGTAATAGCAGAAATAGGTAATAACCACCAAGGCGATTTAAATACTGCCATTAAAATGATAGAATCTGCAAAACAATGTGGTGTAAATGCAGTTAAATTTCAGAAGAGAGACAATAAAACTCTCTTTACGGATGAGTTTTATTCCAAGCCTTATTCTTGTAATGCATCTTATGGAAAAACATATGGGGAGCATAGAGAGTTCCTAGAATTTGATAAAGATCAGTATGCTAGCTTAATGGCGCATGCTCGCAAAATTGATATATTGATGTTTTCTACAGCATTCGATAAACCTAGCGTTGATTTTCTAGAGGATATAGGAAACCCTATATATAAAGTAGCTTCTGCTGACTTAGACAATATTCCTTTATTAGAATATATTTCTAGTACAGGCAAACCTATTATTATTTCTACAGGCGCAGCTACAATGCAGCAAGTAGAGCAGGCCTACAATACTGTAAAACAAAACTATTATCCACCTACCATAATGCAATGTACTTGTATGTACCCTGTAGAGTATGATAAAATCAACCTTAATGTTATAAAAAGATATAAAGAAATATTTCCTGACTCAATTATAGGCTACTCAGGACATGAATCAGATATTTTACTGCCTGTTCTTGCATATGTCCTAGGTGCACGTATACTAGAAAAACACTTTACTTTGAACAAAACTTGGAAAGGCACTGATCATAAATTTTCTTTAGACCCAGATAATTTAAAAGAAATGATGAAAAATTTAGAACTCGCAAAATTGTCACTCGGCCATAATGATAAGTATCTATATAAAGAAGAGGTAATTTCTAGGGAAAAGATGGGGAAATCACTCTATGCAAATCAAAACATAAAGGAAGGAACCATTATAAGAAATTCTTTAGTCTCAGTTAAAAGTCCTTCAGGCAAAGGATTATCACCTTCAATGTTGAAAAATATTATTGGCAAGCGAGCTAAATGCGATATCGAATGTAATCAAATTTTACAAATGAAATCAGTTAATGATGAGTAATCAAAAAGAAATTATATATAATATTAAACTTATAGCATTTGACTTCGATGGAGTTTTTACAAACAATATGGTTTTAATCTCTGAAAAGGGTGAAGAAAGCGTGTTGTGTTGCAGGTCAGATGGAATTGGGTTGAAAAGGTTAAATGATATAGGTATTCAAACAATTATTATTTCAACAGAAACTAATAATTTAGTACTAGAACGTGCTAAAAAATTAAATGTTGAGTGTTTTAATGCAGTTAATGATAAATATACTTTACTAAAACATTTAGCAGAAATCAAAAAGATTAAGCTTATAGAAATAGCATACGTAGGCAATGATATAAATGATTTATCATGCTTGAAGTCTGTTGGATTTCCTATAGTAGTAGCAGATTGTTGGGATGAGGTTGAAGCAATATCAAAATATAAAACTACAAGAAAAGGTGGACACGGTGCAGTTCGAGAAATATGCGATTTAATTTATAATACGGTTACCAAAAATAATGAATAATATTTTTAATATTGAAGACAAAATAGCTATAATTACAGGAGGACTCGGGCAGCTGGGCACAACAATATACATATGCTCTCGTCCAAAATGGTGCACGTGTTGCTATTTTGGATATCAATATTGAATGTATGAATAAAAAGTTGCTCGCTTATTCGGAAAAAAATTTAGTAATTCCTTTTGAATGTGATATTACCTGCCATAAAAACCTAGCAGATGTTTTAGCTAAAATACAAAAAAGATGGGGAGAACCTTCAATACTCATAAATAATGCTGCACTAGATTCACCTCCAGATTCACGTTTGGAAGATAATGGGGCATTTGAGTCTTATTCCGAAAAAAAATGGGATGAAATAATTGATGTTAATTTGAAAGGAACTTTTTTAGCATGTCAGGTTTTCGGAAGCAACATGTCATTAAAAAATATAAAGGGTTCTATTATTAATATTTCCTCAATCTATGGCAACGTATCTCCCAATCAAACTATTTATGAATATCCCAAAACAAAAGGAAAACAATTTTATAAACCTGTAGCTTATTGTGTCTCAAAATCTGCTGTTTTAAACTTAACTCGTTACTTGGCAACTTATTGGGGGGGGGGAAGGGATAAGAGTAAACACCTTAACACTTGCTGGAGTATTTAATAATCAAGATTCTGCATTTCTTAAAAACTATTTACCAAAAGTTCCGTTAGGTCGAATGGCAAATGAAGAAGAATATAATGGAGCAGTACTGTTTTTAGCTTCTGATGCTTCATCATACATGACAGGGTCTAATTTAATAGTTGATGGTGGGTGGCTTGCATGGTAATCTTTAACAAGGATAGCAATTATGATACCTAAAATAATTCCAAATATTATAAACGGAAAAGAGTCTTATGCTTATAAGGGCAGAGTTCGAGAAAAAATAAGCCCTGCTACTGGTAAAAAGCTTTGTTTATTCACATGCTCTAATTCTTATGACATAAATTATGCAGTAAAAATAGCTAAAAATGAACAGGAAAATTGGGCAGACACTCCTACAGTAAAGCGAGGGAATATTCTTCATAATGTAGTTCTAGCAATGAAAAAATTCCAAAAAAATATAGCTGAGATTGTATCTTTAGAGACAGGAAAATCATATAACGATGCATTTGCTGAGACTGAAGGAGCTATTTCTCTTGGTTTGTTTTATGCAAGTGAGGGACAAAGATTATATGGGAAAACTACAACCAGTGGAACTGCTAACAAATCTGCAATGACGATTAGATGTCCGATTGGTGTTGCTGGTTTAATTGTTGCTGCAAATACTCCTATAGCCAACATTGCTTGGAAAGCTTTTCCTGCCTTGATTTGTGGAAATACTGCTATTCTAAAAGCTTCTGAGGATACCCCTGGTACTGCATGGATTTTTGGAAAAATTGCACACGAAGCAGGACTGCCAAATGGTGTATTAAATATATTACAGGGTATAGGTACAGAAGCAGGGGATGCTTTGGTTAGAAATTCATATGTTGATATAGTTAGTTTTACTGGCTCCACAAAAGTAGGGATTACAATTCAGCAAATTATTACAGATCGTCTTGCAAGAATTTCATTAGAACTTGGAGGTAAAAATGCATTAGTTGTATGTGATGATGCAGATTTGATAAATGCTGTCCAGTGGACCCTCTTATCTGCATTTAGTAACGCTGGACAACGCTGCGCTGCCTGTAGTCGCATAATTATATTTGATAGTGTTTATGATAAATTCAAAGAGCTCTTACTCAAAAGTACTGCTGCCTTAAATGTGGGACCTACTAATAATGATGATTTAGGGCCTGTAATAAATGAGAAGCAATTATTAAGCATGATTGAGAGTATTAACAATGCAATTAATAAAGGCGCTAAAATACTTTGCGGAGGAACAAGGTTAGTTGTAACTGGTTATGAAAAAGGTTTCTATATGGCCCCAACCCTTATTGAAAATGTTAAAATCAAAGATGAAGTATCCGTAAAAGAGTTGTTCGGACCTATAGCTAATTTGTACAGTGTAAAAAACTTTAATGAGGCTTTAGCCTTAGTAAATGATTCGCCCTACGGATTAACTGCATGTATTCATACAAACAATATTCATAGAGCCGTTAGATTCTACCAAAAAGTAAATACTGGTGTTGTTGTTGTTAATGCTGGAACTTATGGCAGTGAACCTCATATGCCTTTTGGTGGCACTAAAATGTCTGGCAATGGATCCAGAGAACCTGGGACAGAAGCTATTGATGTTTATTCAGAATTGAAAGATGTATACATTAGTATCGACCCTAAGCATTTTTAATTTAAAAATCTATACTAATTAGTAAATAAAAGAATAAATCATGAAAAGTTATAAAAATAGAATTTCTATATTAAAAAAGATTGCATCAGAAGCAAGATATCTTGCGGTGAAAAGTGTGATAAATTCAGGAGTTGGACACTTGGGTGGCTCCCTTTCATGTATAGATATATTAACGGTTCTTTATTTTGATATATTAAATATTTCAAAGAGTAACCTAAATGATCCCAACCGTAATAGATTTATTTTAAGTAAAGGGCATTCATCAATTGGCTTATATTCCGTATTAGCTTTAAAAGGTATTATAGATACAGCTTTACTTTCTACTTTTAGAATGGATGGAAGTATCCTTTCTGGTCATCCAGAAGCAGGTATTCCTGGGATTGAACATGGCACTGGCTCATTGGGACAAGGGCTTTCAGTTGGAGTTGGCATGGCTTTAGCTGCTAAAATAGATAAAAAAAGTTTCATGACATTTGTTTTATTGGGGGACGGTGAGTTACAAGAAGGACAGGTATGGGAAGCAGCTATGGCTGGAGCCCATTACAAGTTGGATAACCTGGTTGCTATAGTTGATAGAAATAGATTACAGATTGATGGTTTAACAGATAAAATTATGAATCTTGGAGACATTAAAGCAAAATGGCAGTCCTTCGGGTGGATTCTCCGGTCTGTAGACGGTCATTCCTTTTTAGATCTTTTAATGACAATTCATTCTATACCGTTTGGGAATAAAAAACCTATTGTGATTATAGCTGATACTATTAAAGGCAAGGGAGTTTCTTTTATGGAAAATCAAGTCAAATGGCATGGAGGAGCACCCAAAGGAAGAGAGGCTGAAAATGCCTTAAAACAACTCAAAGAAAATATTGTAATAACTAATAAATAAATGAATATTAAAATGCTAAAAAGTTTGCGACATGTTTACGGTAAAGTACTTGTAGAAGAAGGTAAGAAGAATAACAACATCATAGCACTAGAAGCTGATTTAAAAGCTTCAACTCAATCCATTCAATTTGAAACAGCCTTCACTGAAAGGTTTTTTGAAGTTGGAATTGCTGAACAGAATATGATTGGAATAGCGGCTGGTTTAGCCCGATGTGGTAAAATTCCTGTAGTTCATTCCTTTGCTTCATTTATTTCTATGAAAGCATGTGAACAGATAAGAACTTCTATTGCTTCTCAAAATCTAAATGTTAAAATTGTTGCTTCACATGCTGGAGTCAGCTCTGCGTCTGCTGGAACAACTCACCATGCTATTGAAGATATTGCAATAATGCGCTCAATACCTAATATGAAAGTATTAGTGCCGGGAGATTCTTTAGATATGGAAAACTGTATAAAAGAAATGATCAATACTATTGGTCCAGTTTATCTTAGAATATCAGCCTCAGATGTACCCGACATTATAGATATTGGAATACCTCATAACATAGATGAACCGTATCTTCTTAGTGGAGGAAAAGATTTATCCATTTTTACCACTGGAATTACCTTATCTATTGGATATGAACTTGTAGAATTATTTAAGAAGGACAATTTAACTGTTAAGCATCTGCACTTTTCTTGTATTAAGCCAATTGCAAATGAGATTATTAAATCTGTTGCAAGTGAATCAAAAGTAATTTATACGATTGAAGATCATAATATAATTGGTGGTTTTGGAAGTGCAGTTACTGAAGTAGTGGCAGAATTAGGAAATTGTAAAGTATTCAGATTAGGAATAAATGATCATTTTTGTGTAGCAGCTTCACAAAAATATATATTTGAGCAGGAAGGTTTAACGGTGCAAAGCATATATAAAAGAGTTAAACAACAGCTGGGGTGCATCTAAACAAATCGACCTAAATCGTCATAGGATTTAATCACAGTCTTCAGATGGGGGTTTCGGCGAGTAGAATTGATAATAACTTCTTTTAGGTTTGCTTTGTTTTCCTGTTTCTCCAACCTTTCGGTTGTGGAGTGTCACAATATTTAAACCATGAAAAGGAATTATCAAAACCCTCTCAGAACCGTGCATGCGGAACTACCGCACACGGCTCCCGATAGATCAGTGCACCCCTGCACATATTCAGTGTTACTGGAACATAGATTTAACCTTCCATTTAGATGGAAACCCCAGCAAGTTAAGATTCTGCATTAATTTAGTCCATGTTACATACCTTTTACCGCCTCTGCGATTCATCCATTTGTGGATGATATATTTAGTTTTCTCAAGAAACAGCCTTACTCTATGTTTATTATCAGAGATACCATGATAGTTAATCCAGCCTTTGGTAACTTTTATTACCATTCTGAGTGCAATTTGTATCTTTGGTGTTTATATTGTTTCTGAGAAACTTCTTCATACTTTGTAATTTAGCCGATATACGATCTTTTCGGCTTGTAAACTTTAGCCTGTAAAGTCCTTTTCTAGTCTTTCCCCCAATAACAGGTGAATCCTAGAAAATTAAAAGTCTTAAGTTTAGTATTACGTTGGACAGCTTTGGCAGCTTCAAAACGGCCTGATTTTATTATTTGAGATTTATCTAAGTGTAAATCTAGGCCATATTTACTAAGACGTTTGGGTAGTGCTTTGTAGAAGCGTTTAGCATTATATGGGGTAGCGGGAGCATATCTTATTAGCTCCGCCCTATCAGGCCCTACATTAAGAGCTCTGCGCTGGAGTGCCACTTCTAGGAAAATATGAGAA
>CAZGAI010000215.1:0-6815 GCA_964523175.1 uncultured Victivallales bacterium
CAGAAACAGCATTATCCATTGCTAAAGGACCGTCGATAATACAATTTTTGATTTGACCACGTTCATTCATCTTTGAAAGTACTGCGGCATCAATTGTTGCCTGCATAGATGGATTTACAGATTCAACAGCGGCAAGTAATGCAACTTTTGGAGTTTCAATATCAAGCTTATGTGCAGCCTTAACTGCATTTTCAATCATTACCTTTTTCTGCATAAGGTCCGGAGTAATATTAATGGCAGCGTCTGTAATTATGATGAAACGCTCAAAATGTTGAGGTTTAAACAGGGCAATATGGCTTAGTAAACCACTGGCACGTAAACCCCATTCTTTGTTCAGGGTAGCTTTCAGCAATGTACTTGTAGCAAGTAATCCTTTCATTAGCATTTGTGCTTTACCTTCAGATACCAATTTGACAGCGATTTCAGCAGATTTTACATCATCATCACAATCTATTATTTCAGCACCAAGTTCCAGTGAGTTTTCACTGATTATTTCCTCTATTTTCTTTTTTTTGCCAATTAATATAGGTTTTACAATTTCTTCCTGAACCGCTTTTTTTAAAGAAAGCAGGACATCATCATCATGGGCGCATACAACGGCAATCTTCTGAATGCCTCTTTTTTTAGCACGCGCCATCATTTGATTAACTGTAGTGATCATACTTCGCACTCCTTATGTTAAAAAATAATAATAAACTTTTTTATAATTACAAAAAGCAGAGAAATCAAACTTATGAAAGCTCACGAAGAGCTCGGAGCGACTTAACCGTAAAGAATGCTAAGTAATCGCAAAGTTCGAAAAAACTATTTTGTATGCTTTAATCATATTTATTTTGTGTTAAACATGTTAAACAGCTAAATTTTAAAATATTGTTTTCAGAATTAAATCTGCTCGTTAAAAGCAGTCACTTCGTTTATATTTGCTGCATCGGTTAATACCATTATCAAACGATCAATTCCCAAAGCAATACCCGTATAAGAATCCATGCCGTATTCTAAAGCAGCAAAAAAATCCAAATCATCAGAATATGCCGGATTATTAGATTTTTTACGGTTTTTATGCGCAATGTCAAATCTTTTCCGCTGTTCTGCCGGATCTGTCAGTTCAGAATAGGCATTTGCAATTTCAACTCCGCCTAAGTATAACTCCCAGCGTTCAGCCAAAGAACTATCTTCGTTTTTCAGCCTTGACAAAGCTGCCATTGATGCGGGATAATCTTTAAGAATAACAGGTTTATCCTTAGGCAGATTTGGTTCAACCTTTTCTGTTAAAATTATTTCAAAATTTCCCTCTTCAATAGCTTTCTCAGGAGATGTTCCCGCAAACTCTCTAAAAGCATCTCTAACATTATAACTAATCCATTGTGTTAAATCAATAGCAATTCCTCTAAAGCTGACAGAGGTTTTTCCTATAGCATTTTTAACAGTATTCAGTAGTAATTTTTGGAGGAATTTAAAAAGGTCATTATAATCCTTTCCTGTTTCATACCATTCAAGCATTGAAAACTCAACATTATGCAGTTTTCCTATCTCATCTGACCTGAAACATGGGCCAATCTGAAAGATTTTGCTGCAGCCTGCCGCGATCAGCCGTTTCATATGAAGTTCGGGTGAGGTCCTTAAAAAAAAATCTCCTGCCGGAGGAGCATTAATGTAATCCTCAGGAGCAGGAGATTTTATCATCACTGGTGTTTCAATCTCTAAGAAATCATTAGCAAAAAAGAATTTTCTTAACTCTCTTAGATATATGCTTCTGAACTCCAGATTTGATATGATTTTTTTAAGTCACACTATGATATAATGATATTTTGACTCGTTCAACATATTGACCAGTCCGAGTATCTATTTTTATTATATCACCCATATTAAGAAAAATCGGAACAGCTATTTCGTAGCCGTTATCGATTTTTGCCGGTTTTGTAACATTTGTTGCTGTGTCTCCACGGGCACCGGGTTCAGTTTCCATTATTTCTTTTTCAATAAAAATAGGTAGAGTTACTTCAATTACTCTGCCCTTAAAAAGCAATACACTGCACAATGCGTCCTCAATCAGAAAATATGCCGAATCGCCAAGCTGCTCTTTTGGAATACGCTGTTCTTCATAGGTTTCTGCATCACTGAAAACAAAAAATTCTCCTTCCGAATATGAATAGTACATATCGCGTTCTTCGAGTTTCGCTTTTTCAATTCCCTTGTCTGAAGAACGGTAGGTTTTTACCATTGAAGTGCCGGTAAGCATATTTTTAAGCTTACAGCGGTAAAGAGACTGCCCTTTTCCCGGTTTGCAAAAGTCAAAATCTGTTATAATCCACGGTTCCCCGTCTATATCAAGCTTAAGCCCTTTTCTCAAGTCAGAAGCAGTAGCCATATTACATCCTTCCAGTTTAACATATAATCACTTATTTGGTGATCTATTTATTTAGAGATTTAATAACAATACTAAAGTTTTGAACTCTATAAAACTTTTTCTGAAATCAAGCCTTAAAAAGTTCAATGCCTTTTAAAACATTAAAATTAAAGGCAAACTTAATGTATTAAATAAACCATAAAATTGTTGTTTTTCAACCTAATATTCTCTATTGCACAGCTTTTGCAAAAACTAATTAGACGTTCCACGAAAAGGTTTTGTAATATTGATAATGTTTTCTATTAAAAAATTAATTTGAATGCCTAGTTTAAATAAAGAGTCTATGATAATTGAATCTTTTGCAGAAAGAGCGTTTTTATCAAGTAGATAAAAAATTGTATTATATTCTTCTTTAGTATCAGGCGGTACAGTGTAATCAAAACTTTGAAGTAATACTCTACTTAAATATTCTGTGTATTTCATAATTCCTTCATTATGTTTGTCTGTTATAGAATCATAATTATTGTTGATAAATACAAGTTGTCTTATACTGTCAAGAATATCATGGAACATTTCCATGAAATTATCAAAATATTTATCATCTTCGCATCTGTGCATAACTTCAGCTTTGGCAGCATTACACACCTGTTTCATAATTTTGATTTCTTCTAGAACATTGGAGTGATGTAATTGATAATGTTGTTTTTTGTAGCCTGAATTTTTTGTGTAAAGCCATCCTACCGATAAGAGAGTCATAGATAATTTTTTCAATACTTTGTTAGAAATATTAGGAAGGCTTTTTTTGACTGATGTTGAATGTGGAAATATCAGACATTCACTTATTGTGATAATCAGACACCCTATAAAAGTACAGAGAATTCTGCTGAAAATTAAATTACCCCAGTTAATATATCCGGATGGAGGAACAACAAAATTATCGAACATTGTAAATACAAACATTATAAAGAATGCAAAAAAGAAATACCGCCCTGTAAAAAAGAATGCATAAAAAGCTATAGGGTAAAAAATTAATATAATGTATGTGAATCTGAAGTCATACCAGGAAAGCAGTGCCATTAAAGCAGCACTGGCAAGTATACCCAAAGGTGCGCCAATTATTCTACCCTTGGTTCTGCCGATTACATCTCCATTTATTGATGTACCAATATAAAGAAATCCAGTCGTGATTAATATCCAGTATCCTTCCTGTATGTTAAAATATGAGTACAGAAAAACTGAAAGCGTTATGACAAATGCCATCCTGAACGCTGCTTGAAGCTTTACTTCTGTTTTATGCTTTATTAATATATAGTCGTACATTAAGAGTATTCAATTTAATTTTTTACCATTAAGTTCGGATATTGCTTTGATCATTGTCTCTAGTACAAATACTGTTTTTTGGTTTTTTGGTTTTGCTAGGTTGTTAATGATTGGTGACAGTTGATTGTTAAGGATATTAAACGGAATTTTGATTCTTCGTTTATGTTTTATATCATTAAGAATACTTAACAATATTTCATTGAAAATCTTATAAAATTTATATTGTTGTTTAGAATTAAGGTCTTCAATGTATTGATATAAAGTATATACTCTGGATAAAGAATGCAGAGAGAGCAGTATACTTTTTGCACGGAGTGCAAACATATTCTGACTAAATAATATGTATTCGTTAAAAATGATTAATATGTCTCCCTTCATTGCAAGTTGATAAAGATGGTTGCGTGTTTTTTTAACCTGTTCATTTGTAGTTTTTTCAATGAAAACCATATTCTGGATACTGATAATAGAAGTAATATATCTGCAAAGGATAAGTCTTATTCTATATTTGCATGTGATCACAGAAAGAAAACCTAATGATAATATGGCAATAATAAACCCTATAAACAGGTTTATTGAACGGTTTACTCCGGCCCAATAGCCGGGAGTATAAAAAATTGCCAGCATTCCCCAGCCTACTGAAGCTGAAGCAGAATACATAAATTTATAACAAAACATAACCGTAAATGTAAAGAAGAATATCCAGCATAACAGGAGAAACTTTTCATAAAAGAATATTGAACAACCCAGCTGGGCAATTGCAGTTCCCAATACCAACAGAAACATAGTTTTAAGCTTCATTGTCCATTTTCTTTCCATATGCGCGGCTATTGCCATAAAACCTGGAATTGAAGGAAATAGTAGAGTAGCAAAGGAAGGACGGTAAGTAATCCAGATGATAAGGCATATAAAGGCGGGTAAAGAAAATTCAATTGTTCTCATTAAAATGTCAAGGTCAGGGTCTTTTTTAACGAAAAAAGTATAAAGAGATTTTGAATGCTTATGCATATTGCTATTAGTGCTTATTACAAATATTTAATTTAAACGTATAGAAATTTGCTTTTTAACATGTTTACAAACAACAATGTTATATTGCATAACAAAAGACAAAGAAAAAAACAAGATTTATCTTGTGCATATTTGATATTATATTTGGAACAATTGCCAGAAAAACTGTCTTACTGGGTAGGCATTTGTCTGGATCTCCACAAATGCACTTGCGCCCAGATGAAGAGGATACTTCGGATCAGGATTTAATATTTTTATTTGAACAGGAAAACGCTGCGGTAATAGAAACCATTCATTTTCTTTATTGACAATAGATACACCAGTAGTGTCTGAAGTAAATCTCCTTTCCACTCCCCAATCTGTATTTTCTACAATGCCGTAATAAATCTTTCCGGGATATTGCCACATCCATATTTTTGCCTTCTGACCTTTTCTGATTTCTGAAAGTTCAGTCTCCTTAAAATTTGCCTGTATCCACCAGGTTTTATTATTTATAAATGCAAAAAGCGGGCTCCCAGCTGCAACGAATGAGCCCGTCGTTAAATACATGTTTGTAACCATTCCGTCACTTTGGGCATATACAGTTGTTAAGGCCAGTTCAACTTGAGCTTTTTCAATTTGTGCTTTAAGGCTTTCTACCTCTGCTGTTTCTCTAGCTATTTCTGCCTCATCTGATATATAACGTGATTTTGCTTTTTCAAGTGATGCAGTAAAAGAATCCTGCGCTTGTTGACGCTCTTCTGCATGTTGCTGAGATACAGCCCGGGTCTTATAAAGTTCGGCAGCCTGTTTGGCTAAATATATAGCATTTTCAAGCTTAGCTTCTATCACTTTAATTTCATTCAATGCAGCTTTTGTGTCATACTTCAGACTTTCTATAAAATATTTTGCAGCTTCAAGTTTCTTCTGCAGTACTAGTACTTGAAGTTCATATGGCCGTTTATAGACTGTTAGAATTTTTTCTCCTTTTTTAATAGGAGTATTATTTTTTACATAAATATGTGTTACATAGCCTGATATAAACGAAGTTACAGGATGGACGTTTGCGACAACAAAAGCGTTTTGTGTGAAAGGTTTTCTATGTATATATAGATAATATGATAGAGCGCAAATAAGAATTATTATTATTATTGAAACAGCTTTATTTTTCCTGATAAAGAAAAATGTTTTCTTAAATACCATATTTTAACCTAATGTACATTAATTATTAGGGCCACGAAAAGCCTTTGATTTAACTGATTTTTGTTTCAAATACAATGTTAAAAGTCAGCTGCCGCTGAACGACACCAAACTTTATTCGCGTGGAATAAGATAATAAAATTCTCTTTTTACCTTAGATCGCGCGAGGTTCAGCGTTTAGCTGAACTGTCTTTTTCTAATTTTTTTATTATTTTCTTTTCCACGGACTTTCTCCCGAGGCTATAATCTGTCATCCTCTGCGATGATTATTTTTATTGAGAACATACCATAGTTCCAATCTTTATTTTTTTCAGGCCTCCTAATTATATTTTAATATTAATTAGAAATTGTTCACGAAAATGTTTTCGTGCAATTTCTAATTATTTGTAAGTTCCATGTAGACATCAAATTCCATTGCTCCTTCCGGGGGCGGGGGAAGAGTGGAAAGTGTAGATAATAGCCTAGCAACAGAAGAATCCATAGAAGCTATTCCGCTTTTGCTGACAATTGATGAACTTAAAATCTTTCCACTACTGCTGATAGAAATTCTGACTTGAACAACAGGGACTCCATTGTATGAAGTTCTTGCCGGCTGATCCCATCTGGAATACAAATATTGCGAAATTTTATCGTAATAGTTCAAAACCGATTTATTGGCACTATATGTATTACTAAATCTTATTTTCTTTACTTCCCGGCGGATATTGCCGATAATATCGGAAGTTTTTACAGGACTAATTTTTTTGGGTGGATTTTTTTTAATAACAGTTGAGGTGGATTTTTTTATCTGGCTTGGATCAAGTGCTTTCCATGTCTTTTTTGGCTTAGTTTTTTTTCGTTTTTTCTTTTTTATCTTTTTCTGCTTTTTAGGCAACGGCTGTTTTTGGGGAGGGGATGAAGCAGGTTTAGC
The DNA here is from genome assembly GCA_964523175.1 of uncultured Victivallales bacterium. Lineage (GTDB taxonomy): Bacteria > Verrucomicrobiota > Lentisphaeria > Victivallales > GWF2-38-69. The sequence continues at coordinate 6,762 of CAZGAI010000215.1, forward strand.
CGGTTGTTGAGCTGAACTTACTATATTAACCCTAATAGCTTTGGGTTTCTGGTA
>CAZGAI010000216.1:0-6766 GCA_964523175.1 uncultured Victivallales bacterium
TGAAGTACTTGGGGGTAGATACCAAATAGTGTACGCTTTATCCGACTTTCAGGATATTAATATCTGGAGAGAAGGTAAGTTTGAATTTGGCTCTGATAAAACTGCTATTGAAATATTAGTGGGCGACAAGGTGCTACTTGACTATTTAAATGGGAAAGAAAGTTTCAAGCATGTAATAGCTGCACTTAAAGAGGCTGAGAATAGCTGGATCATTAAGGCTGATAAGTATAGAATTTATGAAAAAAAACTCTATCGCCTTAATTTTAATATATAATAACTAAAAGAAATTCTTATGCTAAACAAAATTAGAAAAGATGCTATTGCATTTTCTACAGAGTTTCTAAAAACAGGCACACAAGTACATGTTGGCTTTGAATGGAACAGGCAGGCATGGAACAGGATTTGCTAAAAGCCTTCATTGAAAAAATAAAGTCCGATACTTCAGATCCAATTATAATTATAACCGGACATAGTTTGGGAGCAGCTGTAGCAACGCTTGAAACAGCTTATTTTATTGAGAACAAAATATTTAATCTCCAGAATCTACATTTGGTAACCTTAGCTGAACCATGTCCAGGAAAAGAAGACTTCACAAAACGTTATGAGAAACAGATAAAAAACTATAAATTGTTTTGTAACCTGTTTGGCCCAGTTCCAGTACTTCCCATGATTGCCGGATATAAACATTTTGATTATTTATTCGGTCTAAAAATGTTTAGCTTAGGCCCAGAAGTTCCTCCATTAAAGGATACATTTGAAAGACATAGTCTTGAATATTACACAGAATATATAAACGGGCTTCAGTCAAAGGAGATTTAAAAAGTAGAAAATATTACAAAAAAATAAGACAGTGGATATTAGAATTTTATCTATTAATTATTTATCAAAGTTTATATTTTCTTTTATAACTCTACACGGATTTCCTGCTGCAAAAACATCATTTCCAATATCTTTCGTAACTACACTACCTGCACCAATAACGGTTCTGCTGCCGATAGTTACGCCCGGGCAAATTATAGCACCGCCGCCAATCCAGCAGTCATCGCCAATAGTAACCGCTTTAGCTGATTCCAGCCATTTTCTTCTTTCACGATAATTTATGGGATGCATCGCAGTATAAACTTGGACATTCGGTCCAAAAAGAACATTGCTCCCTATCCTTACAGGCATCACATCAAGTACAACACAGTTAAAGTTAAAAAACACCTTTTCAGCTGCGATTATGTTATATCCGTAATCACAATAAAATGGTGGTTCAATCCATATATCACTTTGAGTTTTAGGTAAAAGTTCTCTTAATATTTCTGTATACTTTTTTTCATTTCCATAATCAATAGTGTTAAGACAATGAAGTAGTTTTCTAGTTTTGTCTCGCTCAAGGGAAAGTTCTGCATCAGATGCATCGTAAAGCTGTCCTTTTAACATTTTTTCTTTTTCAGAGATCATAATTAGTGCCTGAATTGTAGGGTCAGATTATTACCTTGCCACTTCTTCTCTCAATAATGCTATTATGGAATTTCTTGAAGTTCCACTATATGTGCCTGATATAACTGGGAGTTATATGCTGGAAGATTACCACCTTCGCCTACCCCGTCACCATCACAGTCAAGAAATACACCATCCGCACTTTTTATTGTTCCTCTAAGATGCATTTTATACTGTCCTGTTTTAAGTGGTACACCTGACACCCAGGTAATGAAATTCGGTCTTATGCGGACAGTATTATTCTGAGTCGAAGCATCGACCCAAAAATTATTTTCATTTTTCTTGAGCATCCGAATATTTACATTTTCCTTAACTGTTGAACCATCAATGTTTCTATTAAACACAACTGCAGCCGCCAGATAAACTCTATTGTTTAAAATAATTTTACTGAATGCCGTATTTTTAACTCGAAAAGATCCGGGTACTGCTTTGACACCTTTCAGTGATGTCGGTATTGCCCTGGATTTGAAAGTTGATTTTGGGCTTAAGGTTCTAGTTCCAATATTTGCGAGAGTCAAAGTACTCTGACCAAACACAACACATAAAATAATAAGTCCTAATTTATAACACTTCATTGGTTGAGCCCCCCCTTAATTTTTTCTAATATAAGCCTTGTCAATTGCTTTTTGAACAGCTTTCATAATTGCTTTACTGCTATGGGTGGCTCCAGTAACAGCATCAACTTTTGTTGATTGTTTCTTAATTATCTCTTTTATTATAGGCAATTCAGCTTTTTTACCTATCCTATCCAAATGTGAAATAAGTTGAATATTTACAATTTTATTATCTTTTATAGTTACTTTTACTACTGCTTTATCGGGTAATTGTATATAGCTTCCATCGTATACACCATTTGCAGGTTTTGGTTTAATTACAGTGCCCGCTATTGCATTGGATTTACTAAATCCTGAAAGCAAAATTATGCTTATAAACAATATTATAGCAATAGTTAATTTATTACTTCTTAAGCACATTTTGTTACATGCCCTTTATTATAAGTTTATTTTGATTATTTAACCTATTTTAGATTGTTTCTTCGGATTATTAAAACGTGGTTCCACCTCTTCTCTTGAAGGAAATCTTAGGTACCAGCAGGAATATAATATACGTCTTATATCATTGAGAATTGCAATAAGACATGGAATAAGAATTAGTGTAATTACAGTGGCAAATAAAACACCAAATGCAATTGAAATAGCCATTGGCACTAATACTTGTGCCTGTATGCTTTTTTCAAGGATTAACGGCATTAATCCAAAAAATGTTGTCAATGTAGTAAGTAAAATAGCTCTAAAACGACGTTTCCCTCCTTCACGTAATGCTTCAAACAAAGTCATTCCTTCACCAAGGCGTTCGTTAACTCCTTCAATCAGAACAATTGCATCATTTACTACAATTCCAGAGAGTGCAACCATTCCGAAAAGACTCATGATGGTCAGTGAAAGTCCAAAAATAATATGTCCAACAACTGCACCAATTAACCCAAAAGGTATTGTCGTCATTATTACAATCGGCTGGATATATGATCTAAAAATAGAAGCTATGATAAAATATATTCCAAACAAAGCAACCGGAAGTCCAATAGTCAGTGCAGAGAGCGTGCTTCCCGTTTCCTTTGATTGACCTTCTATTGTATATTTAACACTATATTTAGTTTCAAGACTGGGTAGATAATTATTTTTCAAGTCAGACATAATATTCTGTGCATTTGCAATATTATCATCAACATCAGCAGATACAAGCAGAACACGTTTTCTGTCTTTCCTAAAGATAACACTCTGTCCTTCTTTGATTTGAAGATCAGCCACGCTTAAAAATGGTACTTTGTTACCATTTGCAGTTGTAATTCTAAGGTTTTTAAAATATTCAATTGACCTTCTATCTTCCTCAGGGTATTTCACTTTTACTTTCACATCATCCCGGCCTCTCTGTATACGTAGGGCTTCGTTACCGTAAAAACCTTCCCTTACATGTACAGCTAATTCGTTCAGTGTTAATCCAAGATGATATGCGCTAGGTTTCATTGTAATGATAAACTCTTTTTCTCCTGCTCTATAATCGGTTTGAGCATCAAAAACACCATCAATAGTATCAAGTTTGGCTACAATGCTATCAGAAGCTTTAATAAGTTCTTCCTGACTATCAGAGTATAGTTTTATTTCAATTGCTTCACCGCCGGGTCCGTGCTGTAATTTTCCAAATTTAGTAGCTATAGCGCCTGGAATATCACCAATCTCATTCTGCCATTGAGTTACCAGTTTAGTATAATAGACATTGCGTTCTTCGGATGGTAAAAGCTCAATCAATATTTCTAACACATTACTGCTTTGTCCCGACTTCCAGCCACTTGATGTACCGATCATTGAAAAAGCTGAAAGAGTCAATTTTTTTCCGGTATCTTTGTAATAATGATCAGAAATTCTATACCATGCTTTTAGAATTTTATCAGCCATTATTTCCGTGCTTCTTAAAGGAAACCCCGGGGCCAATCTTATTTTTGCTCTAATAAAATCATCATCAACTTTTGGGAAGAATACAAATTTTACTATACTTCCACCAACTAACCCCCCAATAATTAAAAGTGCGGCAATTCCTATAGAAAATGCAACATATCTGTAATATAATATTTTTTCAATGAGGGGGCCATAGACACGTTCAATGACAACTTCCAAACCTTCTGATACAAACAGTCGTGCCTTACTTAAGTAGGGCACTTTGAATGTTATTTTGCCTATATTCTTTGGTAAGTGGCGCAAATGAACAGGAAGAATAAACAACCCTTCAATCAGTGAAACAGACAGAGCCGCAACCACCGGAATTGGAATTTGCCCTATAAACTTCCCCATTACTCCATCAATATAAAATAGAGGCAAAAATGCAACAATAGTTGTTAATACAGCTGCTATAACAGGCAAAGCAACTTCTGATGTACCATCAACAGCAGCATCCATGGGTGAAGCCCCATTAATTCTTTTTGAATAAATGGATTCACCCACAACAATTGCATCATCAACAATCAGGCCAAGAACCATAATAAGACCGAACATTGTAATCATATTAATAGAACAACCAAACATAGCCATTATTGTTAATCCACCAGCTATTGAAATAGGTATTCCCATTGCAACCCAAAAGCTTAATCTTATATCTAAAAACAACCATAATATCAGAATTACTAAACACAGCCCTATCAGTCCGTTATAAATAAGGATGTTCAATCTTCCATTAATAAATCTTGATAGATCAAAACACTCTGTTATATGGAGAGCAGGCGATAGAGTTGGGGCTTTTTCTTTTAAAAAAGCAGTTATTTCTTCAGAAATCTGTATTGCATCCTCTTTGCTGGTTTTATAAACAGCAATCATAACGCAGGGTTTTCCATTGAACCTTAAAATACTTTTTCCATCTTCACTGAAAGTATCTCTAATTTTTGCTATTTGTCCAAGGGTAACAATAGTGCCGTCTTTTCTCGTAATAACAGGGACATTGAGGTAAGATTTGGCGTTATACTTTCGGCCAATAACTCTTAGTCGGATTTCTTCCGAACCATTTCTGATAATCCCGGCAGGAAGATTCATTCCGTTTTTACTAACAGCATCTGCAATATTTTTAAACGTAAGATTATATTTTCTTAGAGCCTGTTCGGATATTTCAATAGAAATTTCATCATCGCGCACACCCTGAAGATCTACCTGGCTTACGCCTTTTAGAGAAAGTAGTTCCTGCTCAAGCCCTCTTGCAGTTCTTTTTAGCTGTCTTTCAGGAAGGTCACCCCATAAAGCAATAAACTGAACCTGCTCTCTAATTGTCATTTCAGTAACTATTGGAGTTTCAGCGTCTTTAGGAAATGTTGTTATAGAATTAACTTCTGTTTCTACCTTATCCTTAACTCGCGAGATATCAGCATTTTCCATGCATTCAATCGTAGCAGATCCAACGCCTTCAGTGGCAGATACTGTAATGTTTTTAACTCCCTCAATGCCTGTCAGTACTTCTTCAAGTTTAAGACATATTCCCTCTTCGACTTCTTCCGGATCCGCACCTGGATACGCAACACTCACATTTAGTTTATCCATGGAAAATCCAGGAAAAATTTCTCGAATCATTGAGTATGAAGCTATAAAGCCTCCCAGCAGTATAAGCATCATTAGAATATTTGCTAGAACTGGGTTTTTTAATAAAACTCTTAATAAATTTTTCACCATAATTAATTCTTTTCAGCAGATATTGTTTTTACCCTGGAGCCGTTTACAACTCCATATGGTATGCGTTGAGTTATTACTTTTTCGCCTAAACTCAGGCCTGATGAAATAACAACCTGATCCTGTCGGGAGCTATGTATATTAACAGTCTTTTCCTGAACAATATTTTTACCATTAACAACATATACATGCCCATCTAACTGCAGAGCAGACCAGGGTATTTTAACAATATTTTTTAGTTCTTTTCCAGTAAAATCGACCTGACAGTACATTCCGGCAACCAGTGGCAGTCTATTTTTATTTTCACCAATAAATTTAGTAGCTCTTACAACAACTGTTATGGTTCTTGTTTCCGGATCAAACTTTTCAACTCTGGAAATTTCACCTGCCCATACACATTTTATAGGCTCTTCAGTCCATTTTATTTTCACGGGGGTGCCTTTATTGTATTTAAACCAATGCCTATAACCGTTAGTTTCTTCCGAAACAAGAGTAAGTATTGCCGAGGCATCTCTGCTATCAAGCGAAACTGGAATCAAAAGAGAACTATCATCTGCAACATCAAAAAGTTTCTGCCCTTTAATAATATATTCATTTTTGTCAATCGCTACATTATCAAGCCTTCCTGTTATCGGGCTTTTAATTTCACATCGGGACAAATCTAGTTCAGCCTGCATCTTTTCAGCTTCAGCTTTATCAATACTTGCGGCATGAGAATTCAATTCCAGTTCTGCTTTTGAAATATCAAGTTTCTTTTTCAGGTAGATTTGGGTCGCTGCAATAAGGGACTGCTCTGATTTTTCATAAACCTGGGCAGAAACCGCTTTTTTTTGAAACAGCTGTTTTTGCCGGGTATAATTAGCCTCATCGAGGTGCTGCTTGTTTTCGAGTATAATCAAAATACCTTTGTTATCTTTGATTTCCTGTTTTTGAACAGCTAGCGTCGATTTATGGGACTTAATGTCAGCTTCCGCTTTTTTTAATGCTATCTCAGCATCTTTTTTTTCCAGTTTCAGCAAAACTTCACCTTTGTTAACCAAAGTACCGTTTTTAAGGTTAGGCTTAATGTAAACAACCTC
>CAZGAI010000217.1:0-6741 GCA_964523175.1 uncultured Victivallales bacterium
ATAATTTGAGATTACAATTCATATTGCTGCATTTTCATTCAGTTTCAGTATATACAGACGCGCTTAAAAGAGCTGAAAAAGAAAATTGGGGCTATCGCAAATTCCTGCTCTATTTGTGTGAAAATGAATATCAATCTCGTCATGACAGAAAAATACACAGACTACTTTCCAGGTCAAAACTTCCGGATGGAAAAACTCTTGCGGCTTTACAGGAAAAACTTTTACCTGGGGTAAGGTGTCAACAATATCTTTTGCAGATAAATATGGATCCCATAAACAGATTTCTTTTGTTCTTGCTATGTAGTAATTTATTTTTTCTAGTATAAACTTTAATGTTTTACTTCTGTCGCCATTTTTGCAAATTAAATAGTCTTTATTGTTGCCGTCTAAAATAGCATTATCTCTTGCTCTATTAATTATATGATGATAATATCCTAATACAGGTAGGATTTTTGGTGCTTTATTGTTGAATATTGAATATGAAATGGTTTTATTTGGATTATCATAAATAACTCTTTTTGCTTGACCACCAAAGTAAAGCGAAAAATTGTTAAATATTAAGTAATTTATTTTGAGGCTATGATAAATAATTGAGTTTTCATTATTTGAAATATAGCATTCGATATTTTGATGGTCTCCTAAAGGTAAAACTTTACCTGCCTTTTTTAATGAAATTTCATCATTTACCAACCCAGTTATAACGTTGTCGACAGAAGATTTAAAAAATATTTTTAATTTTAAGTCTTCAGATACATTTGGATGTTTTAGGATAGTTAATTTAACATCTATTCCGTTTCTCATAGCCTCCAAAGTAATCTGAAATAAGGTTACTGGGAATTGAAAAATAATATTACCAATACGATCAGTTACTTTTGATAAATCAATATTTATTTCTTCTCTACTTAAAAAAGATTGGAATTCTTTTTTTCCATCAAAAAACTCTATTATATAGCTGTCTCCCCAATAATTCGGCTTTAAAATATTATTGATCATTAATGGTTCATGATCCCAGAATTTGGGAGCAAGTTGTTTTGGAAGCAATTTCATGTCTTCTGGTATATTTATTTTATCATTTACTATGTGAAATTCTGATTTAGTTAATTTATTGAAAAGATCTTTGACTTCATCAATAGGTAGTCTGTGCTGTCTTATGCCTATTTTATATTTATCATTTAGCTCTATGAGCCCAAGTTTATATTTATCAATATGACTATGAATTCCTTTAAAATTTATAATTGTATAATAGTTAAAGTACTCATTAGTTTTTATATCTAGCAGGTAAATTATTGTTAGTTCACATTCTTTATAAAATCCCACAACTCCGCCTTGGGAAAGATGTTCAAAATCCTGAATTGCTATATCTCTTTTACTTTTTATTTATTTGTCCTTAGATTTCAGAAATACTTTTCCTTTTTCTGTAAGGCGATATTTTTGTAGACGGCTTGCTGGTTTATCAAGAATAGTGTATTCTATAAAGTTGTTTACAACCATATCTAGCAATAAGTTCGTTTAAGTATCTTGTAGTTTTTGATTTCCCAAACTTTACAGCTATATCTTTTTTGGATAAATTGACTTTCTCAATAAAACAGAGAATATTCAAAGCCATTTCTGACTCTACCCCTGACTCTGGTTGAACTTTTAGAGAAGCAGTAAACTTGAAAATATCCTTTTCTTCTATAACAGGATCAACACCAAAATAGGCTTTTACATATTTTGCAAGTTTTTTAAACCCTGATCCAAGTTCTTCAGCAAGATTTATCTGTAAATTTTCAACCGCAGAGTACGCAGAAAACGCAGAGGTAGCTTTTATAAATTTAAATGTAAGTGTTTCGTTTAAATAATACATTTTTAACCTACTTATTATTTTGTTATCTATATAACATTAAAATACATAACTATATAAAATAACTTTTAATCTCTGCGTTCTCCGCGATCTCAGCGGTTATTCTTCTACAAAATGATTCACGATTCTTTTAAGTCCATCAGTAAGTTTCATGACATTAAAGTTAATCAGTAATCCTACTTGCTTATTTGTGATTTTTAAATAATTTAACAATTGTGCTTCATCAATCGGTGCAAGTTCTTTAACCGCTTTACATTCAAGTATTATACAGTTTTCAACAAGAAAATCACAGCGAAATCCTACATCAAGTTTAACATTTTCGTATTTAACGGGTAAAGCCTTTTCTTTTTCGAAAGATAAACTGTTAACAGATAATTCATAAGCTAGAGCAGCCTGGTATACCGATTCAAGAAATCCAGGACCAAGAATACGGTGCACTTTTATCGCGCAACCAATAATTTTTTCTGTTATTTCATTTATCTTCATGTTCCAAACCTTAATTTATATTTTACCGTGGAGTACGCAGAGATAGCAGAGGTGAAAGTGAAAATTGTTTTGTTATTACCCTATACTCAAAATAAATCAATAATCATTTTTTTATTAATTATAGATATTCTAATAAAAAAATCTCTGCGACCTCTGCGGTTATCAGTTTAGTGTATTCAAGACCTTGTCCAGAATATTGACCGCTTCTATCAACTCATTTTCCTTTACATTGAGAGGTGGGTAAAAACGTAATACATTTTCACCTGCTGTTATAATAAGTAGTCCATTTTCTTGTGCGAGTTCAGATGCTTCTTTGGCTTCTCTGTCGAATACAATTCCCAGCATTAAACCTTTTCCTCTGACTTGTTGAATCATAGGGTGTTTTTTTGATAGTTCAGCAAGCAGCTCCAGGGATTTTTCGCTCATCTTTTTGATGTTTGTCATAATGTTTTCGTTATCAAAAGTATCTATTACGGCAATTGCGGCTGCGCATGCGAGTGGAGTTCCACCAAATGTTGAAGCATGTGTGCCCGGAGTTAAAACATTACCCAATGATTTTTTTGCGATAAATGCACCGATCGGGTATCCGTTTCCAAGTGCTTTAGCCATTGACATTACATCCGGTACTATATCATAGTGCTGAAATGCAAAGAATTTACCGCTTCTTCCTATTCCGCTTTGAACTTCATCAAAAAGTAGAAGTATTTCGTTTTTTGTGCAGTAATCACGTAATTCGCGCATGTATTCATATTGGCCCGGAATAATTCCACCTTCGCCCTGAATTGGCTCTATTAGAATAGCTGCAGTTTTACCGTTGGATTCATCGACAGCTTTTCTTATTGCATCGATATCATTAAAAGGCACATGTCTAAACCCTTCTACATCCGGTTCAAAGCCTTTACGATATTTATCTCTGCCTGTTGCGGCAAGCGTAGCGAGTGTTCTGCCATGAAATGAATCTTTCATGGTAATTATTTCGTGTTTCCCTTTAGGATTTCCCCATTTTCTTGCAAACTTGATCATACCTTCATTTGCCTCTGCTCCGCTGTTTGAAAAGAAAACACTGCCGTCGAAAGCGTGTTCTACTATTTTCTTTGCCAGAATAGGCTGAAGTTCGTTAATGAAAAGGTTTGAAACATGAACAAGCCGGTCGCATTGCTCCTTAATTGCTCTGCTTACAGCAGGGTGACAGTGGCCAAGGTTGCAGACGCTGATACCACATGTAAAATCAAGATATTTATTGTTGTTATTATCCCATACATAAGAGCCTTTTCCCTTTACCAGCATTAGATTCGGTGCATACGTGGGCATTACATATTTCTGTTGAGCTTCTAATATGTTTTGATATTTGGAAATATTATTCATTATTTTTTCTTTCAGTGTAATTGTGGTAAAATATATCTTTAAGAAAATGTACTTGTAAAAATTATAATTAAAAGTTTTTAAGGTAAACTTGTTTTATTCAGCCTAGCTGAATATCTATCAACTAACAATCCATTAATTATTCTGTATACCGCAAGCGGCGTTTAACTTGGCCTTCGCATTAGATATTGCAACCTCAGCCTCTTTGTTGGATAGCTTAGCATTAACTAAATCTTTTTGAGCCTGGTTTAATGTTGTAATGTCAATTTTACCTTCATTATATTCTCTGAGAACCATGTTTCTTCTCTGGAAAGCGATTTTGACAGCCTGATTAAGTAATTTTACCCTGGTCTTATTAGCTTTTAAGCTATCATATTCTGTTCTAACATTCTGCACTACTTTAATCCATTTTTCTAATAAAGCTTCCTGCTGTATGCCGTAAAGAGCTTCCTTGGAACGAACATTTGCAATTCTAGCTCCACCATCCAAAAACAACCAGTAGAGACGGGTTTGAAACCCGTCTCTACCCAAACCAAGATCTATTATTGGTGCTAATTTCCCCATTGCCGAATATGATGCATATCCGGCAGCTTTCAGAGCATCTCTCTGGGCTTTAAGGTCAGGACGATTTGCTATTGCAGCATCCAGATAAAAATCGATTTCAGGTAGTGGTTGTTTCTTGTCTTCTTCTGCAGGAATAATAGGACTTTTAGATATATCTGCCTGTGCGGGAAGTTTTGCCGTTGTCATTCCCATAGATGCTGCCAATTTGTAACTGTTTACATTATAGTCTCTATATGCAGCAATTGCAGCCGCTTTTGCTTCATATTCCTTGATCTGAAAATTTAAAACATCGGTTTCAGAAGCTTGTCCTTGGTTATATTTCTGAATAGTTTTTTTAGCCATATCTGACTGAAATCTACTATTAGACTGTTGTATTTTTAAAATCGCGGAATCTTTATAAAGACTGTTGTTTTGTACAGTTACTTCTTTAATGAGTTTTCTACGCGTATTTTGCACATTCCACTTACTCTGCTCGGCTTTAGCTTTTGCTTCAAGGATATTCATAACCGTTCTTCCACCGTTGAAAACTCGATAATTAGCAGACACTCCGGCGGCATTGATACCTTGACCGGTTGTAACAGCTCCAGCAGCAACGGTCGGAGATAAGCCGGCTAATGCTTCATAGTACTTAGTTTGGGCGGAAACTGCCTTAAGCTGTGATATCTGGTAGTCAGGATTGTTTGCAATAGCAATATTAACTGCTTCCTGTTTAGATAAATCTTTCCCAACAGGCAATATAGCCCTTTGCTCATTTGTAGTTAATGCGGAGTAATTTTTAGCATAAACTGCCTTCGGTAGTGGTTTATGAGAAAGGCACCCCTCAAGTATTAAAATAAATGAAGTTCCAAGTATAAGAAAAATAGATTTAGAAATTTTCATGACTAATTTCTTCCTAGAGATTTCTTTAGCGGAAATTTTTTTGTACAAATCAATCTATAAACTTTTCAGTGATTAGTCTTTTTATATACATATCTACAAAAAACAGTTATAAATCACAAAGAGCTTTACTGGTTACTATTAACTTATTACTGATAACTGAGCTCATGTGACTTTTTAGATGGGCTCTAATTAAGACTGAAAACTGTTGTTCTATTTAAATTATAATGGAAGAAAGTGAATTTCGCCAGAATAGTAGTGGATATCCGAAAAATAATATTCTATAATTATTTTTTCATTCCCTCGCAGGAACAGGCGGTTTTATAGGTTTTCTTCAGTTGATGTTTCCTGACTGTTATTTTTTTTTGCCGTCGGAAGGAGGGGCTTGTCTTCTGAGTTTAAGAAGCATTGTACGGCAGGCGATATCTTTTGGGCTGCCATCAGGACGCTTCCAGCTCCAAAGCTCACATATTTCTCTTGACAGTTTTGTCCTATGCCATGAAGGATTATTTTTGATAAGAGATTTTATCATCTCAATATCATTTGTTTTAAGAATAAGTCCCTGCATTATTATTGTATCAAATGTCTTCATAACAATACAATAAAGCAGTAATTTAAAGAGTTCAGCCGAAAATAAAAAAAATCATTTTTTTTAAATAGGGGTGTTGACACGGTAGAGAAACCCTCTAAAATTATTAAATGTAGATCGTGGATTCGGAACGCTGTTAACGAAATATGTACATTCACTTTATGAAAGGAAATTTATTATGAAAATGAAATTAATCTCTATATGTTTATTAATGGTTCTATTTACCTGTTCAACTTTTGGTGATAATACTTTAACAATCAAAAAAGATAAATTTGGAGTAGGTGTCGACCAAAGGACCTCTGAAAAAAAGGAAGTATATCTTTATACAATATCAAATGGTTTCATTTCTATCAAGGTATCAAATTATGGTGCTGTTTTGCAATCTGTAATTCTATCTGATAGAGGTAAACCTACTGATATTATCCTTGGTTATGATGATGTAGAAGGCTATATGAAGGATATTAAAACGGTAAAAACTTTTTTTGGAGCAATTCCTGCAAGATATGCCAATCGAATAGCTAAAGGGCAATTTAAACTTGATGGAAAGACTTATAACCTCGAACCTAAAAATGATAATGGCAATGTACTGCATGGCGGACCTTTAAATGGACTGATTTGGAAACCTAAACGTATTAAGAGCAAGAATAAAATAGGAGTTGAATTTAGTGTTACAACTCCCAGCGGATATTGGGGGTTTCCAGGAAAACTTACTGTTAGTGTAGCTTATCTGCTTGATAGAAATAATAATATGTATATTGAATACGAAGCTAAATCGGACAAAGATACTGTAATTAATTTAACCAACCATGCATACTTTAACCTGAATGGCCAAGGTAATGAAGAAATTACAAATCACTATTTAAAGCTTTATGCTGATAAAATTACACCTGTAAATAGTAACTTGATCCCTACAGGTGAATTAAAGAAAGTAGAAAACTCTCCATTTGATTTTTTGAATTTTAAACAGATAGGCAAAGATATTAATGAGAAATCTAATGATCAGATTAAATATGCTTTGGGG
>CAZGAI010000218.1:0-6713 GCA_964523175.1 uncultured Victivallales bacterium
ATGAAGGTTCTGAAGAGCTAAATAACTGAACTCAATTTCATGCGGTTGCCCTGGGGGGACCTCGACCGTAAAGATTCCTCCGAATTATTTTCACCATGGAACGGATCTGTCTATTAATTCTCTTTTTAAGACTAATAAGAGTTTGCAAACTGAAATGCTGCAGGCTAATATCGAAGCCGCTTCTTCTTATCTTAAGTCGCTAGAAACGCTTTTATGGTTTGAACCAAACTACTGGTCTTTAAATGTGATACCTCCCTCCCTGCCTTCCAACAGCACAACAAATCTTATTCGTCCCCCACACAGTCAACCCGCGCCCGCAGCTCCCACTTCCTACAGCCCAACGAATAATAAAATACGCACAATCGCCAATAGGCTAGTGCAGCGGTATGTCGGGTTTCCAGACCGTGATGTTATAAGCCTAAAGACACCATTTCCTGTGGTTTACCGAAACTCTCCAAGTATCTATTGCGATGAAAATTTAAATATCCTCTATCCGTATCTGTATCCCCAGGAGAAACCTTCGCCATATCCCTCATGTGAGAAGCCGCTCAAAGATGAGGTAGTCAATACGTATGGCCTGACTTCAACGAAAAGCACTGCATATTTCTCTCAGCTATTTGGGACTGCCGTGCAGTTTACACCTCCTGTCCATTCCCCATATGACTTCGTTACCTTGACGCCCACCTTCCCCTGGCGCAAAAAACATGATCTGGATGGTTTAACTTTAGCAGAGTACATCTCTTTATATAAATATGACTCAACCAATGCTAATAACAATGACGCTAATTATTACGTCCCCAATATAATTGACTATAATTTAAACGGCGGGGATCTGGAAATTATATGGGACGGCACATTGACGAAACAAACCGTCTACCCATACGTAAACTATATAATGGAACAGGCTGGGAGTCAATCGTATCAATTAACTGACGCATACGATTTGCCAACAACAGTGGAGCAAGACACAGAACTTACTGCTAACACGCTCATGAATACTCTGAAGAAAACGTCCTTTGTAATAGACGCTCAAGCCCCATTCAATTATTTCACAGACAATACGAAATACACCTTCAATATTCTGGGGGATAAAGGAACAAAAAAGACAGGGGCTGACCTAACCCAGGCCATGGGAAATACCATTATGCTGATGAGAGATTATTACGGAACACCATGTTTTGCAGGTCTTCATACCGCTACAGTAAAGACCAACAGTGATGCCGTCGGTGATTCATTTGTATATTACTATATTGATTTCATAGGTGCTTCTGCCAATAACTCGAAAGCTTTTAAAAACGCAAGCCCTTTTCACACCTCTCCGGGCGATAGTATCGTGGGATGGAATGATTCTTATGCGGGTTTTTATAACAGACAACTTTTAAAAGTAGATGATCCTGACGATTCACACAGCGGCACTTTTGATATGTGTGATAGTAAAACGCCTAACTATAATTATTGGATTAGGCTCTGGAAATGGGGGAATGAACAAACCAATATAGGCTCGCTCGCCTACATTTTGAACGATAAAGACGTCAACATGTATATTTACATTAATTTGGAGTTTTGGGGAGTAACAGCCAAGACTATCAAGCAATATGCATCTCCTGCTCCGATGGTAAAATTTAGATTGAATAATCCTACATTTTTCAATAATTCTAATTTTTTCAAAATTGGATTCCGTGGCAACTATCAGAGAATATATATCGGTGTCGACCTGCCTCCGGCCTATGGTCTGTATCTTAACGCAGATTTCGTACTGGGGCAGGTTGATTGTGATTTTACCAGTAATACGCCATTGGCGTTTTCTAGACTATTCGATAACCCCTCACTCCCCATTACAAAGGGAGGTGGCCTTTCAGTTGAACCGTCATATGTCGGGGACCCGCCTAAGGGCAACCTTTATGAGTGGAAAGTGGGTAAAGTGCAATCTCTGTAGAATATTTGTTGCAACTGCGGGGAAAGGTTACGGGGTCTTTGCACTTGTATCTTTCAAATGTGGAGAGTGGGTATGATGTCAACCTTAGGTATCGTTTAATTAATCATTTTAGTCTTTAATTATCAAGATGTAACTATTGAAACATGTGAAAAGCTCTGTTTTTCTTGGAGTTTTTTAAGTATTTCAGCGAAGCGTAGGGGCAATTTCACCGTATCTCTTTCGTTAGCATCGACCAGAGGACAGGGAAATGCTAAAATGACTTTGGCTATGGTCTTCAAATTAATGATGGAGGCTCAGAAAAGATACATGAAGCTTAAAGGCTACAAGCTTATTCATAAAGTAATGCAGAATGTCATTTTTAAGGATGGTGAAATACAGGAAAAAGCTGCATAAATAAAGAGGTATGAGGATATGTTTGGATTTTCTTATACACAACATTTGAAAGTTTCTCTAAAATCTTATTAGCCCTTGATTATAACGTAAAAAATTTACATTCTTTAGGAGGAGTTTATTATGAAAAAAAATCTATCTTTTATTTTAATACTTTTTATTGCAGTTTTAACTTTATTGGGATCTTCTTCATTTGCTTATAAAGCACCTGCGGATAATCCCTGTGCAAATTCAATAAACAAGCTCAACGAAGCATATGAGACTAATCCAGTATTTAAAATGCTTATAGATGAAGCCTTCAAAAATATGCAACAAGTTCCGAGTGATTACAGTAAGAAAGGTAATCCATGGATTGGAAAAGGTTTTGAGGATTTATTGTTTTTTTTGAAAAATGGGCTACCTTCCTGCCGCAGGCTATTGGTAGTACTGATACAGGATTAGATAAAATACGACAAATGGATTTGTTCGCATTTAATAACCCTTTTGGGAGAGTTGCATTTCAAACATCTCCGGGTATAGATGTTTTTGAAATGTTTGTAAAAGAACGAGGTGCTTTTATGGACAGCAAAGCCTCTACTAAATATATATCTATGTGGCTTAAAGATCCCAGAAGTGAGAGAGGGGATTATTTGCTGCCGGATCCCGAAGCTCCCGATGGTGGATTTAAATCATTCAATGAATTCTTCTCCAGGTCATTAAAGGACCAAGAGCAATCTCGTCCTCAATCAATGCCGAAAAGAGACTACATTATTTCAGCTCCTACGGATGCGTTAATGAATTCTATTCCTACAAAAATAGTTGATAATGAAACAATGATAAAAACAAAGGGGACGCAGCAGCTCAATATTGAACAACTTTTAGCTGGATCAGAATATTATTCAAAATTTATAGGAGGAACTGCTCTTTCATGTATCCTGATGCCCAACACCTACCATAGATACCATTCTCCTGTGAGTGGTAATGTTGTTCAGACAAAGCTTATTTCTGGAGCACTTATCGGTATGGAAGATTTTCCAGAGTTTGTTTCTAAAACAGGAAACGCTGGATATTATGGAGCAAATTTCTCTCCATTTGAAAATTATCAGAGAGGATATTTTATTATTGATACAGGAAAATACGGTTTAGTAGCTGTTGTCTCCGTTGGATTAAGCACAATTGGTTCAGTCGTATTTGAAGACAAATACTTGACACTAGACTCACCTGTACCAATAAAAAGAGGTGATGAACTAGGACATTTTCTCTATGGCGGATCTCTTGTTATACTGATTTTCGAGCCAGGTAGATACGGATCAGATGCAATACAGGTGAGATTGGGTAATCAAATAGGAACACTTAGCAGCTATACAAACGAATAAATTATGTTACCCCCCCGTCACATTTTTTGCCAAATAGCATTAGATGGGAACTGTTTATAATAATTGGTAAGCATATAGGGTCACTAAACCTGAAAACGTCTCTGATAGGGAATGTTTGAGAGTTACTCTGAGTGCCTCACAGCAGTTCAAGAGCTTGTGACTTCTTAATTTGACATTGTCAATTCCAGAGAATTCTTTTGGTCATAAAAATATTCATTATTACCTGAATAGTTTGATTCAAACATAAAGTATTTTCCGTTAGATACTGTGATTTCAGCAGAACTATTTTTTTCATGATTTTTCAATAGAAATCCCGTTTCAATTAGTTCCCATTCTCCTGTAAAACTGAATGATTGTGCATAGTTTTCGTTATCGTCGCATGGTACATAAACATCATGCTTGAGGTTTATTGTAAATGTTGAATCTTCAAATAAACTAATATCATATGTGCGACCATTTGCTTTTGACGTGAACTTGTAGAGTTGGTTCGCAGTAGATATTCCCCAGTCCTTTCGTACTATCCTTGGAATATCTATAAAAAATGAAAGGGTGCCATAATAATCTATTATTATTCCTATCCACGCATAGTTCTGTGTTTGGTAAAAACAGAGAAGGCCAAAACCTATTAGTACACTGCCGAAGATGGGAATTGGGGGAGTTAATTTACCTGTCTTGCGAGAATTGAAGTATAAAAGCCAGTTGTGGAAAACAATCAGGCCTCCAAAGACTAAAAATATGTAAGCAATTATTTTAATCATTTGTAAACATTTGGATTTTTTAAGACGCTTATTAGTACGTATCTGAAGAGGCTTCAGATACGTAGTTGTAATTTTGGTAAACCTCCAGTTTGACTGGTTGACAGTATTTTAACTGCTAATAACATTTATCCTCCATAGCTTCGGAGAAGGAGGAACCATCAACCATCAACTGAGCCCGAATGACCTCTTCAAACGGGCTAGAGCGTACACCTATTCCGTTTTTGAACTTTTAAGGTGCTTATAGTACTCATTGTCTGTTGTAAGTATAAGTGTCGTATCTTTGTCTATCGCATTACGGTAGGTTTCATGTGTTTTCTGGAAAGCATAGAATTTTGGGTCTTTGCTGTAGGCGTCAGCGTAAATCTTTGTAACTTGAGAATCCGCCTTACCTTTGATACCCTGTGCTTTGCGATAAGCGTTAGATGTTATTGATTTAAGTTCCTTTCCCCGCCTACCGTCGATTTCAGCTTTTCTACCCTGTCCCTCCGAACGGTATTTTTCTGCAGCGCGGTTTCTTTCTGCAATCATTCTATCGTAAACCTTTTCTCTGACACCGGCAACATAGTTCAATCTTTTAATCCTTACATCAATAAGCTCAATGCCATACTGAGGAGCCAGGTGTCCTGCTTTGAGTAGTATAATTCTTTCAAGTTTTTCCCGTCCGGTAGTTATAGGTTCCAGTGCCTGATCAGCCATCACTTTATCACTGGAATCTTCATCTTTTTTATCATCATCAACAATCCTGTTGGAATCCCTGACTGCCTCAACCAGAAGATGACTTGTGATAGTGTCACGGGTAGCCGAGTTTATAATATCGTCAAGGCGGGATTGAGCACCCTGTTCATTGTTTACTGTCTGTAGAAACTTAAGGGGATCGGCAATTTTCCATCTTGCTGTAGCATCAACCCAGATATATTTTTTGTCTTTTGTTGGTATCTGGTTTGAGTCTCCGTCCCACTCCATAAGTCTTTTATCGAAGAAATGGACCTTTTGAACAAAGGGCTTTTTAAAGTGTAGACCCGCCTCAGTAATAGGTTTACCTACCGGTTTACCGAACTGAGTTATCACGGCCTGTTTGGTTTCAGGAACAGTATAGATTACGCCGCTAAAAAAAACTAACACCACAATAACAATAATAACTACTAATATACCAGAAATTATTTTCATTTGTTTTCTCCTTTTACCTGCTGTCCTATATTTAAAAGAGGAAGTACTGACGTTTGGTTTGGATCCATGATATATTTTTGTTTGGCTTTTGGTATTATTTCAGACATGGTTTCAATATATATCCTTTTTTTGGTTACGTCAGGAGCTTTCTGGTACTCCTCGAGTACTGCTAGAAATCTATCGGTGTCACCTTTTGCACGGTTAATCTTATCAAGAGAATATCCTTCTGCTTCCCGGAGCGTTCTTTCTGCTTCACCGCTTGCTTTTGGTATTACCTTATTATACGCTTCCCAAGCCTCGTTAATGGCCTGTTCTTTTTCCTGTTTTGCTTCGTTTACTTCATTAAATGCAGGCTTTACTTTATTCGGAGGATTTACATCCAGCAGCTTAACTGTAACAATTTTTAGACCGGTGTTATACTTATCAAGAAGTTCCTGCATATAAAGTTGCGCCTGAGCGTCTATTTCTTCTCTTTTTGTTGTGAGAACGTCATCTACTGTATAATCACCAACTAGTCTTCTCATAACTATTTCGGCTACGTTTCTTAAGTTAACAATAGGATTTCTTGTCGCAAAAAGCATTTTGGTAGGGTCTTTAACTCTAAATTGAACAATCCACCTAACATCAAGAATATTTAAATCCCCTGTAAGCATCAGAGACTCATCTGCATATGACTGCATTGAATAGATGGTCTTGACACCTGCTGTTACTGTTCTGGTTCCAAATTCCTCCTTGAAAATACGCTGAACTTTTACAGGAGTAACCTTGTCAACTCCAAACGGTATTTTCATATGTAGTCCGGGGGTAGTCGTATCATGATATTTTCCAAATCTCTGAACGACACCCACTTCATCGGGGCCAATTGAGTAGACCGTACCAACAACTGCGACAATTATTATAATTACAAACACGATATAGGGTAAATATTTAACAATCCCGCTGAAATGTTCTTTTAGTTCCAGCAATACATCTTCAGGTTTTCTTTGATCCATAGAACTTCCTATTTTTAATTTTTCAATACATTGACATTAACACTTTTTTACTATTGGCAACTAATTACAGTTTTCAATTAAAAAAAAATAAATATAGGAAAATATATAGATATTT
>CAZGAI010000219.1:0-6709 GCA_964523175.1 uncultured Victivallales bacterium
AATAGATTCAATTGGTATAAGTACAGCTGGTTACGTAGATAATGCTAAAGGAATAGTTACTTTCTGTCTTAACCTTCCCGGATACAGCGGGTGCAAAATTGCTAACTTAGTTAAAAGTGGAACAGGCATCAAGGTTCATGTAGAAAATGATGCTAATGCGGCCGCACTCGGGGAAATGTGGGTCGGCGCTGGCAAAAACTATGAGAGTTTTGCCTGTATAACTATAGGTACGGGTATAGGTGGAGCCATTATATTAAACAGAAAACTGTATGTGGGTTCTCATGGTTTAGCCGGTGAAATGGGCGCTATAAGAGTAGCATCGATAGGAAAAGGATTAGGAGCTCAATCAATTTACGATAATTGTGCTTCAACACGGGGATTAATTCAGAATTATAAAGAAATCACAGGCAAAGTAATCAATGGGCTGGATCTGATGGAGCTTGTCAGAGTCAATGATGCACATGCCTTAAAAGCTTATAATGAATTTTTAAATAATTTAATAACTGGCATTATTAATGTTGTCAGCATCCTGGATACTGAAGCTATAGTTATCGGCGGAGGGATTTCTGCACAGGGTGATTTTTTATTTAATAAGCTGAACACTATTTTTAAGAATAACGTATTGTCCGTCTATAAAGTTGTAGATATTGTTAAAGCAGAACTGGAGAATGATGCAGGCCTGCTTGGTGCATGTTATATAGCAAAAAATAATGATTATATTTTATAATATTAAAAGTAGTCGTTCCCAAAGTGCAAAAGGTACCCACATCCTGTTATATCCAAAGAATTATACAGGGAGTTGGTTATTTCTCAGTCAGTTTGCCGCTGTTATACTTACCACCGGTTTACCTGCTCCATTACCGGATCCGGAGTAACGGTAAATCCTAGACACTGTTCCGTCAAATGGTGAGTAACATGTACTCTGTTTGATTTTTATCTTATCAATTTCAACATTCATAACAGCTTGTTCATATTTATTTTCTGATAGTCCCATTTTATATAATGAAACAGTTTTTGTTTTATTAAGTTTTTTTCTCCTATCATATAACAGTTTAGTATATTTTAAAATACTCTCTTTTTTTTTCATCTGAATTTCAATTGCTTTTGTATCAATAGAGAAGAGGGGCTGCCCTTTTTTAACTTTTTGTCCCAGTTTAACTTTGAGATCAAGAATTCCAGGCCAACGATTGCATACCATCGCCACCTGATTTGCTATATTAATTTTTACAACCCCTTGAATAATCTCAATTTCATTATCATTATCTCCAAGACCGGATCCGTCATATCTTATTATTTTTGTTACAGTCCCGTCAAATGGGGCATAATATTTAGATGTTCTTATATTATCCAGAATTAAGTTGTATGAACTTTGAGCCATTAGATAATCACGCATTGACTGCTGTAAATCATTCAGCGGAATAGAATGTATTTTGGCAAGTTTTTCCGCTCCTTCAAGTATTTCTTTATTAAGCTTTAAATTACTTGAATAAAAAAATTTTTGAACGTTAAGAATATCCTGATTCAGTTCAAACAAAAGTTCACCTTTTTTAACCTGCTGCCCAAGTTTGACATGCAGTTCAACCACGCCTTTATAAGGAGAAGCAATATTTGCTATTTGCGGTATCTGTAATGATTGCCCTATTGCTTCATAGCTCTCCAGTATAGAAACAAGAGATACTAATAGTAGCAACACAATTGAATTTCTTTTCATCAACAACTCCTCTTATCAATCAAGTTAAACCTGCTTTATAATTATATTTACTTATTCTTGGGGAAGTATTCAGCTATTGACTGCTACTATTCTTATCATTTTCTTTTTTATCTTCCTTAGCAGTTTCAGGTTGTTGTTTTGAAGTATTTGTATCTGATTCTCCAATAAGAGCAGCTCCCAATCCTTTGCCGACGTTAATTGTCCCCATTGTAATTCCTTTTCCAATATCAACTCCAGATCCCAATATATTGTTAGCTGTGCCAAATACCATTCCAGGCAACAGCATAGTTAAATCCGGCTTTGGATTATCAATAGTTCCTGTAATTCTTATTGGAACAATTACGCCTACAAAGCTAGTCTGCGTATCAATATCCATCTCTTTATGTAAATCTATATTTCCCTTAATTGAAATACTTCTTACTGCTCTTAGCATCCCACCTGTCATATCTAATTTTTTAATTATAACTTTACCTTTGTCTAAAGAAATATCTATTATATTCTTACTAAAATGCATACTATCAAGCCCACTTGTAATACTATTAGCTGACTTGAAAATACCATCCAGTTGCGATGGAACAGTATCAGTTTTTGTATATTGATTAATATTTGATAATATCTCTACAGGAAGAAATATTAATTTAACCGGACCGTATTTTGCTAACTCTATTGGAAGATAAAGATCTACAATCTCAGCGTTAAATACACCTTCAATATTTTTGTTAATGTCAGGATTAATTAAATCACTTCCAACTATATTAAGTGATAAATTATTTACTGTACCTGAACCTTCACTGTAAGAGCCACCTATAAATACTTTAAATAGCGGTAAAAGAGATAAATTATTTAATTTCATATTTATTTTAAAAGGACAAGTTTGCAGTTTCTTATTTTTATTGGATTCAAAAACTATTTTTATTGGAGTTACTTCCTCATTAATCTTTGCTTTTAAATTAAGTTCTAAAAATGGAGGAAGAGAGTTATTACTTATCTTAGTATGTATGTCCCCAGATATCTCTCCTGTCAACTCCTGTTTACCTGATTCCGGCCCGGTTTTCAGAGTCCCTTTATAATTAATTATGCTCATTTTTCCTGTCTTTAGCTGTGGTATTACTAGACTGTAGTTCGATAATTCCATCACAGAAGATTCTTTCGTCGTTGAGCGTTTGGCTGTATATTTAATATTAAAATTATCAATTTTAATGTTATTGATATCAAGTATAATTAGATCTGATAAATCATCATACGTTAGTCGATAGTAGTTTGGTTCTTCTTCTTTTTTGATCTCTTTTTTTTCAAGCGAAAGCTCCTGGACAATAGTAATGTCAGTATCTTTCAGGTTAAGGTTATTGATTGTAATAACCCTTTTATACAAATTAAATAAATTTATATTACTCTTATATTTTTTTACTTTTATAGAATAACCATCTTGAGATATTACTTCCAAATTATAAAATTCAAAGTCTCCTGCAAAAGGAGAAACAACAATCTTCTCAACATTTATTTTGATATCAAAAATTTTACCGGTCACAGGAAAAAGAACATTCCTTATAAAAAAGGAACTTGTTGCAATGAAATAAATACTTAGTATAAGGATTATTAAACAGATAATAATAATTGACAGCAGCTTAAATACTTTTTTCATAAATAAATTCCCTTTTTATAAAATAAACATTAATTTAATCCTGACAATAAGTTAGGCACTAAGAAACAATACATTAAGCGAGCAGGTCTGCATCTCCTGATGAATAGATTAAAAAAGCAGGAGGCATATTTTGGAGTAAACCTTCAATCCGCTCATAAAACTGATCAGCTGTATCTAAATCAGGAATTTGTGTCCCTAGAAAGATCGCTGCTGAATTTGATGAAATATTGTTAAAACTATTATTAAAGTCTTTAGAAACTATTACAACAGGTTTTGCATCAATCCTGGAAGCACTCAGCATCTCCTGCAAATCCTTTTTTGCAGGTTTAATACCCTGTTCTTGATCTACAACTCTTATAATTCTAATAACAGTATCTTTCCACACTGGATTTCTCTGTAAAGTATAGGCTAGAATCAGCATCAGTGATCCATTTTTCAAACCTCTCCACCATACATCAATATATTTCCCTTCAGGCCGGTCTGAGTTTCTGACGTTTTCTTCTGATTGATAGTATAAAATAATACTTCTGCCAAGACTGGATATCATCTGCAAATGATTACTGAACGGCTCTCTCCTAGATGGTTCTTTTGGGCACCCCATCATTACAATATTAGGCCTGATCGGTCCAAGTGAATGTGTCTGGAGAAATATTGAAAGAGCTTTGTCAAAATCTTCTGATACAATTACTTCTGGAAAAACTGATGGAAACCCATTTTCTTTGATAAAACGTTTAAGCCTAAGTTTTTCACTGAGGCTGGTTTCTTTTATTTTATTGAAATCTCCGACAATAATTTCCACAAAAGATAATAACCCTTTTCCTCCTTCAAATTTTATTGCGTATTTCAGCATTGAGAGACCTTCCGGACTTGTATAAATATTTCCAGCTAACAAAGCAATAGTCGGACGCCAATTTTTCGGGTTATAAGGAAGATCAGATAGCCTGATCAGATTATTCCTAATTCTGGAAAAGATAAAACCTCTTCTAGCATCACCGAAATTCTGAAGCATCGCTCTTTTTCGAGCTATAAAATAGAGTGCTGTCAGAAACAGGAGTGCTATAATTGAAGAAGAGTAGTTTATAAGAAAAGAAATAGTGATACTGGCAATGGCTCCAAATAGCGCAATTGACCAGTGAAAATATTTAAAACGGGGTCTAAACGATGGATTAGCTCCAAATGATTCTACAAATGCTGCTAAGTTAATCATACCGTATGTATAGAGGAAGAACATCGAAACAACTTCAGCCACTATATTTAATGGATCACCCGTTCCTTTTCCTCCTGAGTGTAACCCTGCCCATATTAAAACTCCCAATGTTATTAACAATGTAACTATAAGTGACTTTCTAGGTTCATTTTTGCGATTTGTTTCTTTTGAAAAAATTTTAAACCCCGGGAGTATTGCATCCCTTGACAAAGCTCTCAAAATTCTTGGAGCCCCTAACATTGAACCGATTGCACTGGATATTGTCCCGGCAAATACACCGGCAACTACTAGAAATCCAAGTCCAAAAATAGCATTGTCAACTAGAGACATATATGGGTGGTTTATAAGAGTCTCTTTTGAAAAGGCACTTCCTGATACTAGTATTTCAACTGCATATACAACGGTAGCAAATCCAATAGCATAAAAAGTCCCTTTTGCTAAAGATTGCCCGGGGGTTTTTAAATCACCAGACATATTTACTCCAGCCATAATACCCGTTACGGCAGGGAAAAATATAGCAAACATTGTAAAAAATTTAATATTTTCAAGAGCTGAATAGTTCTGTGTCAAAGTTTCGGAGGTCATTTTAAGACTTGAACCCCATAGAAAAGTAATAATCGCCATAATAAGAATTACAAATATAAATACTTGAGCCTTAATTGCCCAGTTTGCTCCACTCCAGGCAAGAATAAAAATTACTATACCAGTAAATAATGCAACATAAATATATATAGAATGGAGTGATGGAAAAGTACTTAATAACGCTTCAGTGAAACCTATTATGTAAAATGGCACAGAGAGAGACTGTGCCAAAAAAAGTGTTAATCCAATTGCACCCCCAAAACCTGCCCCAAGGGATCTTGATATTAAGTAGTAGGCTCCACCTTCTAAAACAGGAGTATTGGTTGAAATTGCTGCAAGAGAAAAGCCTGTTGACAAAGTTATTATTTGAGCCAATATCAGTATACCAAATGTTCCAAAAACACCAACATTCCCAATAACAAACCCAAAACGCATAAACATAATAGGGCCGAATATTGTAAGAATAGAAGGAATAAAAACACCGGCAAATGTGCCAAATTTATGCTGATTATTTTTTATAGGATTTTCACTCATAATTATATAGTTATCTTTTTATTTATTCCGCCCCATTGCTTAAAGAAGAAAGGAGTTTTATTATTTACGCATTGATCTTTAACATCTCTGACCCAATCCACTTCGATTGGTCGAGAACCTACTCCTGATTCGCCTCCAACAATTACCCAATCAATATTTTCTAAGTTCAATTTGCCTATAGGCTAATCAATGACTCTATTGATAAAAATTTAATATTTGCTTTTGTATTTCGTAGATAATTAATTCGGTTTATATATTTCGAACTTTCAACAGTTACACCCATCCAGATATTTTTTGACCAATTCAGTTTATCTGACAGTTTAGCTAGCCTATCAGGTATTTTGTCAATATCTGAAAAGTATGCCATTGAGCTTTATTCATGACATCAAATACTTTTTGTATAAATTCTAATGGAATATCTTCGTGAAATAGATCACTCATTGAATTTACAAAAAACACCCTGGGTTTCTTCCATTTTAATGGATATTCTAAAACTTGCGGATGCGTTGAAACTTCAAAACCTTTTTTATAATTTCTCTGGCCCATTGCACGAAGTCGCTTTGCCATTCTTTCAGCATAACAATTTTTGCATCCTAAACTTATCTTTGTACACCCTGTTACTGGGTTCCAAGTCGATTCTGTCCATTCTATTTTTGTGGTTCTCATTTTGTATTTACCAAATCATAGGTTATAAAATTACTATTCTTATAACAATTATCATAGTTTATGAAGAGGTTGTTTTGATGTATATAAAATTCTATTTTCTTTTTTCAATCTTCTTAATACTTCTATAGCATGCTTGGGTATATGTCCATGCTCAAGTGTAAAATCGTAAACATCTTTATTACTTCTTGTCTCTGATAAAATAAATTTTTGAACCTCCATTTGAAATATATCTATTTTTGTATGCTCTTTAAACTCTGGCAAAAGTACAGGGTGTTGTTTTTCAACATCAACATCATCATCAATATCAAAATCAGCCTCACCATTTAGTCTACTCTTATTCCATGCAACTCTTAAAAATTTATCAACA
>CAZGAI010000220.1:0-6596 GCA_964523175.1 uncultured Victivallales bacterium
AACCTTGAAAAATACATGAAACCTCCAACCGGTAGAAGTTTTAAAGAAATAGCAGACAAAGCAGTTAAGGACAAAAAAGGAGATATCGTACGTGCTCGTGCTCTTTTTGATCTTGTAACTAATAACTTCAGCTATATAAAATACGGTGACGGATGGGGTAAGGGCGATGCTGTATACGCATGCGACAGTCTTTCTGGTAATTGCACAGATTTTCATGCCTATTTTATTGCTCTTGCAAGATCAGTTGGGATTCCGGCCCGGTTTGCAATTGGAGCTGCCATTCCATCATCAAGAAATAATGGCGGGGTAGATGGTTATCACTGCTGGGCTGAATTTTATGCTGAAGGTAAGTGGTGGCCCATAGATATTTCTGAAAGTAACAAATACTCAAGTCAATCAACATATTACTTCGGTCATCATCCAGCTAATCGTTTTGAATTCAGCCGTGGACGTGATTTAGTAGTTGAACCGGGACCAAAATCCGGCCCAATTAATTTTCTTGCATATCCAGTGCTTGAGGTTGACGGAAAACCGGCTAAAGCACAGGTAAAATTCACATTCAATAGACTGAAAAGCTAGACTTTTTTAATCATTTGCAAAGATAAAGCAGGTAAATCCAAACTTGTCCTGCAAGATAATCCCTGCCAATAACAGTTCTCACTCTGTACTTCAGTACAGAGGTAATTAATATCATCAAACTGTTTGTTATGACTTGAAAAAATTACTTTATATTTCCCAAGGGTAGGCACACCAATATGGTAATTTGTTAATTTTTTATTAGAAAAATTTGCAGCAATGATAATCGAATCGGATTTATTCAGGCCCTCCCTACGCAGAATTACAGTACTGTGCTCTGGGTCACTAGACTGTATTATCGAACCATGCTTTCCTTTATCAAGCTCAAACAGCGCCGGTTGAGTGCAGTATAATTTATTTAACTGCTGTACAAGCCTATGAAGGTTTTGGATTTTTTTTAATTTTAATCTGCTCCAGCTTAGTTCTCTATCAAAACGCCAACTGTCTTTCTGTGCTATTTCAGCACCCATGAATAATAGCTTTTTCCCTGGGTGTACTGTCTGCCAGGCTAGGAGAAGTTTTAAATTAGCTAATCGTTCATTCGCAGTTCCAGGCATTTTTTCCATCATAGAGCCTCTGCCGTTCGCCATTTCATCATGAGATAATGATAGAATAAAATTTTCATCATGAGCATATTCTAATGTAAACATCAATTGTTTATGAAACTTTTTCCTATCTTCAGGCTTATGTCTCATATATTTTAAAATATCATGCGTCCACCCCATATTCCAGCAATAGGTAAATCCGACACCTTTATCACCGGCATCTGTAACCCCTGA
This sequence comes from uncultured Victivallales bacterium, assembly GCA_964523175.1. GTDB lineage: Bacteria > Verrucomicrobiota > Lentisphaeria > Victivallales > GWF2-38-69. The sequence goes on from CAZGAI010000220.1 coordinate 1,356, forward strand.
ACGAATGCTGGAATCTTCCGCAATGGATAGAGTTCCGGGAAAACGTTCATCAATTGTCTTATTTAATTTTCGCAGGAATTTAACACCGATATCTTTACCCCGATTCCCTGTGTTAAACATATCAGCTACTGAATCTACTCTGATACCATCTATATGATATTTATCCAACCAGAATAATGCACTGCTAATTAAAAAGCTCTGAACTTTTGGTTTTTCTAAAGCAAAGTTATTACTTCCCCATCTATTTTTAACAGAGCGTTTATATGAATTATACTCATAACACGGAGCACCGTCATACCATGCAATGGCATGTTTATCACGGCAGAAATGACTTGGCACCCAGTCAAGGATTACCCCTATCCCTGCCTGATGGCAACAGTCAATAAAATACATAAAATCCTCGGGTGGACCGAATCGGCTGTTAGGAGCAAAATAACCGGTACACTGATACCCCCATGAACCATCAAAAGGATGTTCCATGATCGGCATCAGCTCAATATGCGTATAACCTAGACATTTTACATAATCCACCAAACTATCTGCTAAATCAATGTAAGAGTAATAAGCACCATTTAAATTACGGCGCCATGAACCGGCATGCAGTTCATAAATAGATACAGGTTGACGCCATTTATCACATTTTTTTTTTGCTTTTTCCCATTGTCTGTCGCACCATTTATATTTTGACAGATCGGCAACCCGGCATGAAAAATCAGGCGAAACACCAGTTGAAAAAGCAGCCGGGTCTATTTTGTGGAATTTGTTGCCGTTGGAAGTAATAATTTCATATTTGTAGCTAGCGCCAGCTCCCAAACCAGAGATAAACAGTGACCAGACCCCTATTGTAGAGTTTTTAATCATTGAATAGGATTCTCCATTCCAATGGTTAAAATCACCAATAAGGCGAACATCTGCAGCATGCGGAGCCCAAACTGCGAAGCGAGTGCCAGGTTGTCCTTTTTCTGATACAAGCTGAGCACCTAATATTTTATAGTCGATATATTTATTACTCATTGTTGATTATTGTCTAATATTTCCAGGTCTGATATTTAGTGCATTTTTTTTAGCACATTCACTCCCCAATTTCATTGCCTCTTCGAGTATATTATTCTTAAGTATTCCCATAACCAAACCTGCTAGGAAGGCGTCGCCACAGCCAATGGCATTTACAGGAGTGACCTTTTCCGGGATAAATGAACCTATTTTTCCTGATTCGGCAAACAATGTCTGCCCTGCTCCCTGGGTGATAATAAAAGTATTATTATAATCTCTGGACAATTTCTGAAGTTTATTATCGACATCAAAGCCATCATTATTATCATGAAAGGTTTCTTTAAACTCATCCATATTTAATTTAACAAAATCCGGTCTGACAGTTCTACTGATGAACGAATTATTCAGATCTTCATTTCTATAGTCAGCAAAAACAAATTTTGCAGCTTTTTTTGCAATTGAAACCAACTCCGGTATAATTATGTCTGAAAATCCGGGCAGTCTGCTCCCGGTAATGACTACTGCATCATATTCTGCAACAAGCTTGCTGTACTTTTCAATAAATGTCTTCTCAATATCAACTTCGACACTTCCCGGTTCATTTACCACCAGTTCAGTAGCAGTATGATTTGTTCGATCAATAATAGTATAGCAATATCGAACATCAGCAATAGTCCGGACAGGGCAGATATTTACACCTGATTCATCTGCCAGACTAAGTAGTTTATTCTCATTTTCTCCCCCCACCTGAGTCAGACATAATGAATAGCCACCAAGTTGAGCAAAGACTCTTGCCGAATTTATACATTTCCCTGAAGCGTCAAGAAAATATTCGCTGCATCGGGATACTTCATTAACAGTAAAGCTGTCAAATATCATTGTTTTTTGGAGTCCCGGACTAAGTCCGACAAATAAAGCTCTACACATAACTGCTCCATAAATTTTATAAAAATTAACTCAAAATATATTATTTGGACCCATTTAAAAATTACAAAAGCCAGATAACAAATAAATTCTAATATTTATACTTCAATTTTTAAAACTTACACTCACTTTTTTTTTATGCTTTTAGAATTGTTTTGATCATTCATTTTTGTGATTTGAAATTTAATTGTTATTTAGTGCATGCATTACGACATATTTGTCTTTGTTTCCCCAATCCGTCAATTTCCAACTCAACTATATTTTTATCATTAAGGAAAACTTGAGGTTTCATCCCCATGCCGACACCATGTGGTGTCCCAGTTGAAATCAAATCTCCTGCTTCGAGTGTCATAAACTGAGACAGGTAATATACAATATAAAGAGGATTGAAAACCATATTTTCAGTATTACCATCCTGACGCATAATCCCGTTTACAGATAGTTTCATTTTTAAGTTATTAATATTTTCCACCTCATCAGGAGTAGCTAAGTACGGTCCGACTGGATTGAACGTATCACATGATTTACCTTTGGTCCACTGTCCTCCCCGTTCAATTTGAAATTCCCGCTCCGATACATCATGGGAAATGGTATATCCTGCGATATAAACTTGGGCTTCCTTCTCTGATGCCAAGTATCTGCAATCATTTTTAATAATAATTCCAAGCTCAATTTCCCAGTCTGCTTTTGTGCTGTTTTTAGGAATTATTATATCATCATAAGGACCAATAACGGTATTGGTTCCTTTCATAAAAATAGTTGGTTCTGTTGGCATTTTTATGCCGATTTCCAGTACATGGTCCCGGTAATTCAATCCAATACATACAACCTTGCCGGGACGGGCAATACAGGTGCCCCAGCGAATATTTTCATCAACAACAGGAAATTGATCTGTATCCATGGCAGCCAACTTATCTAAACCCTCATTTTGGAAGAAATCATAGTTCCTCATCAAAAAGGGAAGAACAGTCTTTTCGCATTCCTCCATTCAATAAAATGCCGGGTTTTTCTTTTCTATAATTCACCGAATCTTATAAGTTTCATGATAGTAGCTGTTATTCGTTAAAGGTTATTAGTTACTAAGGAATTAATGGACCTAGTAAACTTAGAGGATAATGCGAGGGATAAAATATTGGAGCATAGACCTCTGATCTCCGGTCACCGATCTCTGATTACAATCCCAGTTTTTCATCATCAGACCATTTTGAATAAGGATAATTTATTAGTCTTGAGTTATAATATCTCATTTTACCTGTAACCTCCTTATCGATCCAATCAGGCAAGAGCACATGCTGTTTTTCATTGTCAAGTTCGACTTCTGCCATTATCAAACCCTCATTATCTCCATCAAAAACATCAACTTCCCATGTAAAACCACAGTATTCAATAATATACCTATTTTTACTAATTAAAGGTTTACTGCATAAAGTGTGGAGCATTATTTTAGCATCATCCAGCGGAATTTCGTATTCGAATTCCATCCTTGAAATACCTTTTACAGCACTTTTAATAGTTAATATTCCTTTACTGCCGGCAATCCTGACACGAGTACCAACCGCGCCGTTAGAAGGTAAATATCCCTGTATATACTTTGTTCCTGATAAATTTTTGAGCCAACTATCATTTTTTACAAGAAATTTTCTTTCAATTTCAACACCCATAATAAACATCCTTTTTTCAAATTTATTGTTAAACAATATATTGTTTTTTGTATTAAAATCCACTATTGTTCAAGTTAATACCTGAGCAAGTGAAATTAGTTTTAGTAATTTCTATATATAACAAATATTATTTTTAAACAACCAAAGATTATTTCAATATGCAGAAAATCCTTTTCTTTTTTTTCATAGTTTTAAGTAATGTTTTTCTTATTTCAGTTAACAGCACCGCATCCACCAGAATAACCAATGATCAAAAAAACCTGCTGATTGATGAGCAGCTTCAACTGGCAGACGGTTTAACTGTTCGGGGCTATTACAAACAGGCAATAATCGAATATAAAGATATCCTAAAACGTTTCCCCAACAGTGAACTGATTCAAAATGCCTGGGCACAACTTGCTTATACTCAATCAAAAGCTGGAGAAAAGAAAACTGCTCTTGATACATATAATACTTTTTTTACAAAATACCCAAAAAGTTCAATTTATACATCGGTGAGAATAAATTACTCCAGGCTTCTTGGTTCTATAGACAATAAAGACAAAAGGGAAACTGCTATAAAAATACTTACCGAAATTAGTAATTCTAAACTGGTTTCAGAGCAGTTGAAAGAAGCAGCTTCATATTATCTTGCAGAAATATACAGCAACACGAGTAATCTGGAAAGTGCAAAAAACATATACAGCAGTTTAAGCACTAAAACATTAAATGATGAAAATATTTATAGGGCTTATGCTCTGCTGAAATTAGCTCAGATATATTCTGAGGATAATCAGCAGAAAAAATCTATTGAAATATACAATACCCTAATTGAACATGGTAAGCTTAAAGATGAAATAACTATAGATGCTTTTCAGTCATTAGCCGTATTATACACTAATCAGAAAAAGTATGAACAAGCTGCAGGGATATATAAAAAACTGTCGTCTCGCTTCCCCAAAACAAAACAGGGAGAACAGGCGGTGTATTATAGGCTGGAATGCCTCTATCAGGCAAAAAAATACAGTACTGTTATTCATGAAATTGACAAACTATTAAATTCTACTCCATCAATAAAAGCAGAAAAGCTACTTTATATTAAAGCATGCTCATTACAGCACCAGTTTTTATATACAGACGCCTATACTTTTTTCTTAAAAGTATTAGATAGAAAAAATGATCCTGACTTTTATAGATATTCTGCAATACAAAGCATAATCTGTCTTCTTAAAATAAAGAAGAATAGTGAAGCCTCAGTTTTAGCAATTAAATTTTCAGATGATAAATATCTGCCTCCTAACATAAAAAAATCAATTTTAAACATTGTTTCTGAACATACTCCAAAAAGTAGTAACTTAATTTCTTTTTGGGAAAAAGCCGTCAATTCAATCCAAGATAAAATTATCAGGGGATGGGCAGAATACAGGCTGGCTCTATGTTACGAAGAAGCCAATTTACCTTCAAAAGCACTGCACTGTTATAATAATATACTAAAGAGCGGCTTAAAAAAGATGTATCCTTATGCGCTTCATGGCATTGTCACATGTAACATAAATCTTGAGAACTACAAAGAAGCTGATAAATATATTAATCAGATTATCTCAGAGTATTCACATAGCCCTGTTTTCCCAAACGCAATCCTTACAAAAGTAGGAGTATACATGGGGGAAAATGAATACAATGA